>CAXGRW010000123.1:0-10560 GCA_964012125.1 uncultured Rhodopirellula sp. | reverse complement strand
GTGGCGAGTTCGGCTCTAGCAAGTGTGTCGGCTTCCGTTTCGGGAAATCGTCGAATCACACTCGTGTAGAGACTTTCTGCCCGGTTACGGATTCGTGGTGACAGCGATGCTGCAACCACGCGTGCCCGAACAATGGCTTCTGCCTGTTCAGCTTGAGCCGTATATTGAGCCTGCTTTTTGATTTCACGAGTGATGCTTGATGCCTCACTTTTCCATCTTGGAAACAGTTTTGCGACCGCTTCTGCCTCATAGACAGTGAGCAGTGAATCAAATGGCTTTGCCGAGTTTGAATCGAGCAGTTCTGATTTTGCAGCTGCGACCCGGGCGTCGATTTGTTTTTTGAGCTCGACGTACAGTTCTTTCGACTTCAGTGCGGGTTTTGCGAAGCTACCCAGATTGTCGTGCGGACCGAGTTGCCCAACCTCTGAAAATGCGACCCCTGTTTTCAGTAGATCACCCGACTGCAGCGCAAGTTCAGAGGCTTTCACTGTGCGTTGCAGGAATTCTGCCTCCTGACTGGTGAAAGCGCGGCCTGATCGCTTCAGGCTTGCCAATAACATGGTGGGCAAGTCGTCCCCCCTGAGCGAACCGGCGCCGCCGTAGATCTGTTCGCCATCGGCTCTGACAACATACAGCTGCGGAATCCCGTTGCCGGTCATCGGATATTTTCGCGACCACTGTGCCCAGTCTGGGTTGTTGTTGGTAGTGATTTTAAGCGGAACAAACTGTCCCGCAAAGGCTGATAATGATCGGTCATTCTGGAGGCGATCAAGCAGCATGACGCAAGGCGGTCAGGTCTCTTGGCCTGCCATGACAAAGATGGGACGCCCCGTGCTGGATGAAATCTCCAACGCTTTTTCAACGGATGTCTGCTTTGTCTGAGCCGATAGGAAGCTGGCAGGCAAGAGAAGAAGTGATAGCAAACATGCAGTGAACTTCATGGCTGAACTCGTCGCTGGGATTCAGTGTGTGAATGGAAAATCCGTTCTACAAAGACAACTGTGACGTTCGTGCATGATCGTCAGGGGCGGTTTGGTAGCCTTGCCGCCAATCCGAGAGTCACGCGACGTTCAACTCTTCTTGCAGAAGAGTATTGCCACTCCAGAATTTTAGCCACCAAATCCAATGGGTGCACCACGTTTGGAGATGAATCTCCAATTGGCACCATTGTTTTGACAATTATCCCCCTAAAATTGATACCGAACTCGACGCTCGGCATGGCAGATCAGTTTGTCCAAGTGGGCATGTTCCGACTGCATACCGAAAGGAGGGATGCGTGAAGGGAACTATTTCAGCTGTTTCCACAGGTCAGCAAATGAATTTTCGAAACGCTGTACCAGTGACTCTTCCGCAGTCACGATGAAATTTTCCTCATTGTTTCTTGCAGCTGATCGAGTCCAGTTGTAGCTGCCGGTCAGCAATGATTTGCCGTCGAAAATCGCGTATTTGTGATGCATGTGGTAATCAGTTCGATCGCATCGCACTGGGACCCCCGCACGCTCCAGTTGATAGATGTCGGACCCCAGGTCATTCGCCTTATCATTGTCGGAGATGATTCGTACTAAGATGCCGCGTTGGTGAGCGTCCATTATTGCATCTTTGATTCGGTCGTCAGTGATTGTGAAAATACACACATCGGCTTTTCTCCGTGTTTCCTGGAACATGCGGATGATTTTGCTTGTGCAGTTATCGCCGGGACTGAAAAACGCTTCTGCCTTGTTTGATTTGTTTGGGTCGGGTCTTTCTGCAAGGACTTTGCTTGCTTCCTCAACCCAGTCGAGAACCTTGAGCGCGTGCGGGTCTGAGAGTTCTTGTCGCGCAAGTTCAAATAAAACGCTCCTTGCGTGTGAAAGTTCGTGATCACTCTTTACATGCTGCTCGATCACCTTTGCCATGGCACGCTTTTCACCTCGCGACATCCGGTGGTCATTGAGGGTGATTTGTAACGCATCCTTGATGTTCGGATTGAGCATGAGCGGGCCGTTGTGTGAGAGGTGAAGCGGAGAGGGATAAATCTAATGAATCATATCAGTGCAGAGCCACCCTTTTTCCAAATGTTGTTGGAAGGTACGCAGTGATAATTGCACGGCGATCTTCAATTGGGTGTGCGGCACGTTAGGAAAAGCGTTGTGAAATGTTTCGTATGCGAGGTCGCAAATGAAAGGTACGGTTTGGTTGCCAATCGTGACATTGCACTGTGATGCAATGCCAATGTCTTCCGCAGCCTCAGTGATCGCGGAAACGAAGTGGGATGTATCGACCGTGTGACTGGGTAAAGTGAATGCGGAGTACCCTGTGAAGGGTTCAGTTGTCGCATGTCCAAACGCCGCGCCTACATCAGGGGCGTAAAGGTAGTCTTGACTGTTTTCGAATGGAATCTCATAGGGAATGCCGAGGGCGACCGATTTCAATGCGGTTGTGGGCGTTGATGTTAAGCCCGCGTCTCTTCCAGGTCCAAACAGCACTCCTGGACGTATGCTGATGGAGTCGATTCCAGTTTCTTCGCTGAAGATGCGTGTGATGTTTTCTGCCGCAAGCTTCCATGCACCATAGACATTTACTGGATGTGGGACGGCGTCAATTGGCACCCGACCTTCTGGGTAGAACGCTCGCGGCCCATAGACGGCAATCGAACTGGCGAAAACAAATCTCTTGATTTGTGAACAGTGGCACTTCATTGCCTCAATCAAATTTTGCGTGCCTCCAAGGTTGATTTGCATCCCGAGGTCACGATGCTGGTTGCAGTCCGGCGTCTGCAGGGCTGCCAAGTGGATGACGTGGCTGATTCCTTCTTCTTCAATTGTGTTCGAAAGCAATTCTTGGTTCGTGATATCGACCGCGATCACTTTCAGATTCGTTGTGTCGACGTCATGAAAGACACGGTCGACCCGCTGTGGATTCACATCACGTCCACAAACGATAATCTTGCCGGTGGTGTTCCTGAGTAGCCACTTGGTCGTTTCAGCGCCTATGCAACCAAGCCCACCTGTGACGAGAAAGCATTCGTTGGTTGTCACTGGTTCGACTCCGCACCGGCCTTTTGAGCCGATTTGATGAGTGGCGCTGTGTTGTTGGCGTCAGCGAGACCTTTTGGCAGTTCCATGATGCGTATTTTTCGAAAATGGATTTCCTTACCTTCGGACTCAAGGCAGATGTATCCTTTTTTGTAAGAGGCATCGCGAATTCCGTTCACGAATTTTCCATTGACGGAGAGTTTCACCATGCCGTCGACTGCAACAAAGACATAACGATTCCACTGTCCGACACCCTTGCAGCGATTTTCGAGTGACTTGCTGCGTGATCCTCGGGGGTTATCCGGGATCGCAGTCATGCCTCCAGCGCCAAACAGTTCTCCGTGGACGTAGGCGATCGGCGGAAGGGTGCCATCCCGGCGTTTGTGTTGATTGACCCAGTCAAGTTCCAGCATTTGGACTTCCATGCCCTTGGGTAGACGGTTCCCCTCTGGCTTTGCGTCTGACCAGAGAAACATGCCCGAATTACCGCCTGGCTCCATGTGACGCCACTCAACTTCGATGATGAAGTTTTCGTACTGGCGATCTGTTCGCATCACGCCGATCGGTTGCCCGGTGCATACCAACAGGCCATCCTTGACGGACCATGTTTCTGGTGACGTGTTGACATCAATCCAGCCCGTTAAGTCTTTGCCATTGAAGAGGTCACGAAACGCTAGTTCCTGTGCCTGCAGATTTTGGCAGACGCATCCTAGGATCAGAAACAGAACGCAGTAGTACAGTTGGCGAAACTCAAGAAGACGAGCACGCTGATTCAATTTGGAAGGCAAAACAAACTCAATGGTTCGGGAAAACGTAATTTGATGGAGTCACTTCGAAGTGACTAACAGGATAGCGGCGTTTCAGGTGCTCAAAATCATCCTTTTGCAGTTTCAAATCCCTTTCTTGCTTCACGAGCAACAAAACTCTGCGCAATGGGATCGTTCATGATCTTTTCCTCTTTCGGATTCCACTGGATTGGGCGTCCAAGTCTTGCTGCAATTCCAGCCAAATGGCAGGTTGAGAGTGCTCGGTGATGGCTGAACACATCGGAGATAGGTTCGCGTTTTGCCTCGACGGACTCAAAGAAGTTCCGGAAATGATTCGTCGGTTCTTGGCCCTTGTAAACCTCGCGCAGCGCGTTCGCAGGTAGCGGATTCGTTGCAAGGTCTTCAACAGGTTGCCCCGTCAAACGCCCACGATTGACGAAGATCCTCCCTTGGGTGCCTTCAAAAAGAATTCCGTTGCCCTGATCATGCCGAATCTCAAGTTCCTGCCCGTCTTCATACTTTGCCTGAATCAGGAAGGCGGTTGCTGTGTTGAACTTTGTGGCGTCCATCGGCATGCCGTCCTTGAACTCAACGGGATGCTTGGCCATGACTGGATTGACCTCAATTGGACCCGTTTCGGTTTTTCCTAACCCCCACGTTGCAATATCAACGTGATGAGCTCCCCAGTCGGTGAGTTTGCCACCCGAGTATTCGTACCACCAACGGAATTCGTAATGGCATCGGGACCAGCTTTTGGTCTCGCCGTAGTTCCCCGCAAGGTAGTGATAATCAGCTTGGGGGGCTGGACCGAGCCATTGGTTCCAGTCCAGTTCAGCCGGGGCTGATACCGCGGGAAGTTGAGGACTGGTTGGTGCTCCGCCGATACTGCACGTTGCTTTTTTGATATCGCCCAAACGACCAGCGCGAATCAGTGCAATCGCTTGCAGAAACTGATTGCCGCTGCGCTGTTGGGTACCCACCTGGACGATTCGTCCCGTGCGTTTGCATACGTCACACATCTGACGACCTTCTTCGATTGTCAGTGTCAT
Organism: uncultured Rhodopirellula sp.; assembly: GCA_964012125.1. GTDB lineage: Bacteria > Planctomycetota > Planctomycetia > Pirellulales > Pirellulaceae > Rubripirellula. The sequence goes on along the minus strand of CAXGRW010000123.1, from coordinate 5,730 downwards.
TGGTTTTTCGCAGTAAACATCTTTTCCTGCCAACATCGCTTCAATCGCTATTTTGGCATGCCAGTGATCCGGCGTTGAGATGTGCACGATATCAATGGAGTCGTCATCCAGAAGCTCTCGGTAATCCAGCATCGTGCTCGGAGCTGTGCCTGTCCAATCTTTTACGATGCTGGCTGCTGATTCCCGGCGGCGTGAATCAACATCGCAAATGGCGACGTAGTCGCCAAAACCTCGCATTTGAGGAGCTGATCCATAGTCAGCGTTGATTCCGGTAGCACGGATGTACCAGCGACTCCCTGATCCCACGACGCCGATGCGAGGCCGGGCATTGGGGCTCGTGAATCCATTGGCGTTGGGATGACGAGATAATAGATAGGCTGCGCCTGCAAAAGATAAAGTGCTCCTAAGAGCATCACGACGGGAGATCATCCAGAAACCATGGAATCGAGAAATGAAAGTGAACTACAGATCTAAAGTCTAAGCGATTTTGAGTTGCTGGCGGTGATGGTGGCAACTTCTGCCGCGATTGCAGTGACGAGATCGCTATCGCCATGGTTTTAGTTTCAGGCGCTGATCTCCGTGACAGGAAACTTATCTGTGACAGGCAAATTCAATATCGGTATATGCGACCACAAGTATTAGAGGGTACCGCTATTAGAGGGTACCGCAGGCACTAATTGTTGAGTCGTCGGGCACTCAACGTGGTGGTGTCCGTGGGAACTTCGGTAATGAGGGTAAAAACCTATTCCCAAATAGCATGAATATGCGGACAGGGTTAGGTTCGACACTGAGGGCGGCATGTTAAAAAACTAGATCTGTCCCCACTGGGCTTTGTTGCACCCGTCCGGCTTAACACGTTTTCAATTTTCAATTTAATTCTGTTTGGGGCGCCGATCTGTACGAGCATCTCGAGGGATGTGTCGGTTGGCTCGCAATTCGAGAAGCACGGCGGACTGATGGGAACTTGCGAGCAACTTATCGTGAGTGATGGCCACTGAGTTCTCTGCCATCCCGCTTAGTGGGGTCATTCGGAACTTTGATTCGATGTCGTTTACCTTGACTTGCTGGAACTGCACTTTCCACTCTTCTTCGCTGCTGCTCACACCAATGTGGGCATTTTTTGGCCTCACGGTTACAAAGCAAAGCGGGGCTTAATAACTGTGGCTTCTTGGTGCAAACGCGGTGCAGGTAATTGTTTAGGGAGCAAGGCGAACTGGAGAATTGCAGCGATTTACCAGCATCTGGTTTTTCGGAATCCGCAAGGGTGTGTCGTAAGTCTCGACGCTTCACTTGTTGACGATCCGCAAACACTTCGTCCAAACACCGCCGTCTGAGTTTTTGCGTACGTGATAGACGACGCTGCGGTGGGGACGGATTGCAATATTGGTGATCATGCATCATTGAATCATGTACTGTGGTTGGTGATCGTGTCACCCTGAAAAATCAGGTGTTGTTGTGGGAGAGGGTGACTCCGGAAGACGGCCACATCACCAACACCAATTTTCTCACTCAACTTAGTGCAAAGCCTTGGGGGGAGTCGCTTGGAATGTTGCCCAAAAGACAGCCATGAAAGAAGAATTTCAAAAAAACATCAACTTTCTACGGCGCTCATATGAGAATTAAAATACCTAGCTGTCTTGCCTAGCTTTCCTCATCTCGCAGGCGGCTGTTTTCCCCATACCCCCGTCGCTTGTTGTTTGACCTGTTTTGTCTAGCTTTCGTGTTTGACTCTTTGGTCAAGACTGATCGGACCTCCTGCTTTGCGATTTAGGCCCCGGAAACGTTGTGGTTTTTTCACTTTGAGCGGGTTCTGGTAGATGAGTTGGAGCAACTGGGATTTCTGTTGCTCGTCGCTGCAACGCGATTTGCGAGGGGGTTTTGTGGTTGAGTTTTGTTGATGATGTCAACCCAAATGTTAGAAGTCGTGCATTGCTTCTAAATTACCTAGGCCTCTTGTTTTTTGGTTTTCTGTGTGTCACACAATCGTTAACTAGGAAAGTAGTTTCTTCTGTTGAGAGCAGGATAGCGATGCGAAGAAAACGTAAAACGGACGCACAGATGCGTCCACGGCGGCGGCTTTTTCTTGAGGCGCTCGAGAACCGACGGTTGTTGGTAGCGACGGATCTGGCGTCCGTGTCGGGGCTTGTCTTTGATGATTTTTCTGGGAATGGATATGACCCGGGTGAAGAGGTCGCCTCGGCCGCGTTGTCGTTGTATCGCGATAACGGCGACGGTATTTTCGACCAGAGCACTGATCAGTTAGTCACAACGACAACTACAGGTAGCGACGGTCGGTATTCCTTCAACCGTCTGTCGTCGGGTGGCTATTTTGTGTTCCAAGGTGCGCAAACAGTTTCCGGCAGCACTTTGAAGCAAAGTGTTTCGCCTTTGGCGACGTTTAGTGCCGATGCCGCCGCCGGCACAATTGTGACTGACATCGATACTTTCAATCAGACCACGCAACAAGTCACTGATGCCACTAACGATGGAGTGCCTGTGCTTTCATCGGTGCTCGCTCCCGAAGTGATTGGTGGTGAGCGTGATTTATTTGTGAATCTGACGAGCAATACGGGGCAGGTGCAGTTTAGTGTCAACGACACGACACTGGGGTTACCTGGTTTGCTTGTTTTTGGGTCTACCGGACAGGGAGATGGCGAACGCCGTGTCAGTTGGGATGGTATCGATGGCAATGCGGCCGTCATTAACGACATTGGTTTGGGAAGCATTGATTTAACGGATGGTGGGTCCGCACTTGGGTTGCAGTTGCAGGTAGGTGCAGACTTGGCTGGCAGCCAGGCAGTGGTGCGACTTTATTCCAATGATGGTGTGGTCGGAGTAGCAAGCCGCTTTAGCTCAGCCACTTTGGCGATTCCACAGACGGGGGGAAGTGTTTCGCAAAAAGAGTTTTTGCCGTTTTCGGAATTTGTTTCAGGTGGTGGTGCGGCTGCTGACTTTACGAAGGTTGGCGCGATTGAATTGGAAATTACCGGCACAGCCAATATTGATGGGCAGGCAGACATCGTTGGAACGGTTGGTGAAACCAACATTGTTCGCGACTTTGCGAATTTTTCGCAAGCTGATTTGAGTCTGACAAAAACAATTGACAACGCGTCTCCGAACATTTCTGACGTGGTCAATTTTACGATTGAGTTGACGAATAATGGCCCCGATGTTGCGACCAACGTTTCGGTCAGTGATCAATTGCCTGATGGTGTCAGCTTTTTGTCTTCATCTGCCACGCTGGGCAGTTACAGCAGTTCCACGGGAATTTGGACTGTCGGCACCGTCAACAGCGGTACCATGGCCCAGCTTGTAATAAGCGGGCGTATCACCTCTGCCGGTCAACGAGAAAACTTTGCTGAGGTGAGTGCTTCAGACCAGTTTGATCCCAACAGTACACCTGGTAACGGTCAGCAAGCGAATGAAAACGATCAGGCTTTAGTTAGTTTTGTAACCGAATCGATTGATTTGTCGCTAGTGAAAACTGCGGATCCCACTTTGGTGATCGTTGGTAATACGGTGAACTACAAACTGGAGGTCAGCAACGCGGGGCCGAATACGGCAACTGGGGTTGAGGTCAGAGATGAGTTACCTGACGGGATTGTGTTTGCAAATTCCTCAGCGACGCAGGGTGAGTACAGTATTGCAAACAGCGTATGGACAGTCGGTGCGATCGCGCCCGCGTCGACTCAAACGCTGACACTCGTTGGGACGGTAGTGACGCCGGGACCCAAGATCAATACGGCGGAAGTCATCGCAGCAGATCAGGTCGACATCGATAGCACGCCCGGCAACGGGGACCCTAGTGAGGACGATCAAAGTTCGGTGACGATCCAGGCACCCGAAGCAGATCTTTCTTTGACCATGAGTGTGTCTGATAATGCTCCCACCGTGGGCCAGGAAATCACATTCGAGATCAAGGTGAGAAACGATGGTCGAGATGCTGCAACGGGCGTTTCCGTGCGTGACGTGTTGCCTGTGGGGCTCACATATGTCTCAAGCAGTACAACAGCGGGGCAGTACACCAGCGGAACGGGGATTTGGGAAATTGGTTCTCTTAGCGTTGGCGGCAATGTCACGCTTACGATCAATGCCAGAGCCACAACGGCAAGTGATCTGACCAATACGGCGGAGGTCTTTACCAGTGACCAGTGGGATCCCGACTCAACGCCAGCTAATAATGATCCCAGTGAAGATGATCAGGATTCGCAAACGATAGGCGCGACCCAGATTGACCTTTCAGTGACTAAGACGGTTGATGATGCGACGCCAAACGTGAATGACACGGTCACTTTCACCGTGCTTGTCGCCAATGCCGGGCCGAGTGATGCAAGTGGTGTCGAAGTGCAGGATATCCTGCCCAGCGGGCTTGCCTTGGAAGGATTCACGGCAAGTACCGGAACGTATGTAGCGTCAACGGGGCAGTGGATTGTTGGGGCGATACCAGCTCAGGAATCTGAGCAGTTGTCGATTCGGGCACGGGTGACGGATGTTGCTGTTGTCGTAAATATGGCTCAGGTCACGAAGGCTGATCAGGAGGATCCTGATAGCACACCAGGAAATGGAACCGACTCAGAAGACGATCAGAGCAGTGTGACGGTCACACCACAACAAGCTGATCTTGAATTGTCCAAAGCAGTTGACAATGCCCAAGCCAATGTTGGGCAGGACGTTGTCTTTACCATTGTGGTGAGCAACGAGGGGCCAAATGCCGCAACTAATGTAGTGGTAACTGATCAATTGCCTGACGGGATAACTTTCAAGTCAGGTCAGACACCACAGGGCAGTAGTTACAACGCGGGTACAGGAATTTGGGATGTGGGGGCAATCCCTGCAGGAGCTCAGAGGACGTTGACGATCATCGGTCGCGTTGACAGTTCTGTGCCACAAGACAACATGGCTCAGGTTTCTTCAGTTGATCAGTACGATCCTGATAGTACACCGGGCAATGGTGTTGAACTGGAGGATGATCAGCAGACTGTCACGGTAACACCGCCGGTCATTGATGTTAGCCTCACGAAAGACATTGACGTGGCCCGGCCGATTGTCGGTCAGTCCATTCGTTACACAGTGCAGGTGAATAACGCTGGGCCAGACGATGCGACCAACTTGGTCGTTAAAGATGAGTTGCCGACGGGGCTGACGTTCTCAGCTTCATCAGCGGACTCGGGTAATTATAACCGTGGTGCTGGCGAGTGGCTCGTTGGAAGTCTTGCCAGTGGTGCCACTGCTACCCTGACCATCGATGCAGTGGTCAATACGATCGAGTCGACGACAAACATTGCTGAGGTGAAGTCGGTTGATCAGTATGATTCTGATAGCACGCCCGGGAATTCGGATCCGTCCGAAGATGATTACGATTCGGCCAGTTTCGAGTTGGCGACAGCAGATCTTTCCGTTACCAAGGAAGTCGATAATGCCAAACCGAACGTTGGTGATTCAGTTCATTTTACAATCACGGTTACCAACGGCGGACAAGATCCAGCGACGGGCGTTACTTTAAAGGATGTCTTGCCTGACGGGCTTGCGTTTGAACGCTCGGTTGCTGGCGTTGGTTCGTATGCTTCTTCTTCTGGCATTTGGGATGTAGGCGAGTTGGCGGTACAGCAGACCGCCACGCTGACCATCGTCGCCAAATCAACCAACGACACGCCTTTGACCAATGTCGTGCAGGTCGAAACCCTCGACCAATTAGATCCCGATGCAACACCGGGAAACAACGTTCCAAGC
>CAXGRW010000122.1:0-10586 GCA_964012125.1 uncultured Rhodopirellula sp. | reverse complement strand
TTCCTTACTCTTCTCGCTTTCTCCCCCATCGCAGTGAATGGGGAGACCAACGACGATCCCCACGATTCTTTCCGATTTGATTAGTGATCGGAAGTAATCACCGTCGTTTCGCCAATTCGCCGCGGGATGCACCTCAAGTGGGCTGGCAAGGATCCTGTCGGGGTCGCAGACGGCGATCCCAATACGCACCGTTCCATAGTCGAAGGCCGCAATCCGTCCGGATGCCGGAAACGGATCATCTGGTTGATTGGTCTGCGCGGAACTCATGGACAATTCCTGACGAGGTTTTAGAGTTCAAAGACTTCAGACCATAGATAGCGTGTCCGTTCGTCACAAGCCTGCTCTATGTAATGGCTGGAACACCTAAACGCAAAGTATTCGCATCCGTCGTTCAAGGCGACAAACGCCAATGCGCGGGAGTGCGCTATTGTTGATAGCCGAGATTCAAGTGGCATCTGCCTCGTTACATCGATCGTCAGGCTCAGAATCCTAGTCGCGCTGAGCCTATTCGGAAAACAAATTCGATGAATCAATCATCGTCGTCGTCGTCTTTGTCGGCAACACGCAAATTCGGAATAAGCTGCCCGCGAGGATTTGCAAGTGAAACTCGCATTCCGCGTGCCAGTTGACTGCACAGTGCCACTGGGTTTCCTCCTTCCTGCGCTTCCGTTTCTTCGATGCGACTCTTGACATGGATGCGATCGAGGGAGTCGGGCAACCGTTCGTAGGCCTGCTGATACCAGTACGCAGCTCTTTGTCGACACGGCTCTCGATATGATGCGGATTTTGCTCTTTCTCCTAAGTCCCACCATATATCGGCGAGAGCTGTCTGTGCCCGCGGGTCCGAGGCTGAGGTGAGCGCAAGATCTTTTGTGGCGATATCCCGAAGGACATCGTTGTGGCCTTTTTGTAGCAAGGGTAAGCCTGTGGGCCAGTCGCCCTTGGTGAAGCAGAGAAACATGCCAAATGCTTCCGCTGCGTTAGGATCGTCAGGATATTTGCGATACGTATCCAGATCAGCCAACGCGTCCTCGAATTTGCTCTCAGTAGACGTCAGTGAGGACTTCAGCTTGTTTATCAAACGCGGAATAGCATCTTCTTTCTTTTTGCTTGTGAATTGATAAGCAATCCCAGTTATTTTTGCTGCCTGAGCAAAATGGTTTTCAATGATTCCAATGCGTGTGACGATGAGCACGCGCTTTGAAAAACGCGTGTTCCGCATCGCCGTTGTCTCACGTTTGGCTCTAGCAGCTGAAACTTGTTCTATCCAACGGACATTTTCCTCGTAGGGATCTACTTCAAACAGGGCAACCCGCGCATCGATTGCTGATATCAAGAGATCAACATCAACCGCTTCCAGCGCTAGACGCAGCGCCGCCGTCTGCATGACATAGGCGCCGGTTGGATCGAGCCGGGATTTTGCCGCATCGCTCAGCATTGTCCGAGCGAGTTTGATTTTGTCTGCCCTATCCCCTGCTGCACGCAACTTCTCAGCGTAGATCCTTCTTAATTTATCTTGTGCTTCGGCAATGTCAGTTGCTTTGGGAACAGGTAATCTCGCAGGAATGTTTTCGCGGGCAATTTTTGCATCCTGAGTTCTATTTGACGCGTTCTCTGTCTTTGTCTGTGCGTCAGCCATCTGGTCGGACTCAGGATCCAGCTTGAGCAAAACAGGTTCGGCAATGTCTCGGTGGATATCCCCTGCCCGAAGGGCTTCACCTTTTTCATGCGTTGTTGCTTGAAAAATCTGTTCGCTGGTCAAGTTGCTTGTTAACAGGACTGGGAGTCCACTTGCCCAAACGGCAAAAGTCCCATTCTCCCGCAGTTCCCCAATTGCCGCATCTAATTCTTTGCTGGTGGTAGCGTTCAAGTCACTAGGTTTGGTCCATGGTACTGCATATTCATCGTTCACTTCGAACAGCATGATTGTGTTGCCCATGCCATCTTCAACCGTCTTTTCCCGAGGAACCCGATTTTCGCCGAAGATAAAGTATTTGCCAGCGGGTAACAGGAAATTTGTGTTTGTGTCGAAACGCTCAGGTGAAACATAGGCGTCTGGAATGTACTTGAGCAGTGACTTATTCGGTTCCACGTTCCATGGTTTTGAAAAATCAAACTGTTGGTGCAGGTCTTCGAGCCCTAGATAGGGCAATAAGGCTACTCGCCAGGACAGAGTCGGCAGATTGTTTGAGTTGCGTGTGTGAGACTGCGGCAACCTTTTCGTATCCGCAAAGTGCTGTAGTAATGCGGTTGCTAATGTCTCAATGTTTTTTTGTGCGATCTTGCGCCGTTCGGTCTGGTCAAGCGTGGTAGTCGGTTGCCGCTCGTCAATCACGCTGATTGAAAAAACTGGTTTTTTGTCCGAGTTTGCAGGGGTTGGATCTGTCTGTGGAATCGGATTAGACGCAATATTGTCAGATGCGGAATTGCCCGGTACGGGCGACTGTTTCTGTCTGTTGTTTGGTTCTTCCGCAGCTTGCGAAGCCTTCGTCGGTTCCTTGCTGGCTTCATCAGCTTGTGCTGTTTCTGCTGGATCTGGCGGGCGTCGGCGTTGGGCCGCTCGCATCATCATTTCTTCTTGGCTGGGGCCACCGCATCCGGATAAGCCCACACAGGCAAACACGATTGCCAATAAGGCTGGGAGCGAATTGTATAAACTACGAAAAGCAATGATTAAAGTATTCACGATGATTCTTCCTGTGCCGCTACAAGACGCATCCATTGATGAGTCAGACTGCCACCGCCCATGCACCAGGTCGATGTGATGTCGATTCGGTCGTTTTGCTTCAGCATGTCCTTCAATGCAACCTCAAGCCTGGCTCGGACTTCCAGAAAACTATTTTCTACCGGTGCATATTGACTGGCAGGATCCGCAAGTTCGGTGGGATTGCGTTTGAGTTCCTCTGCTTTTTCGAGGGTTACTTTCGCTTGTCTTGCGATGAGCGAGTTCACTGCTTCACTACCTCTTTCCATTGTCCAGTACCAGTGGCTTCGCCGCGAAACAACCAGCAGCGTTGTGGATGATGCACCGCAGTTGAGAAAAGCGATTGCGTCGTCCTTTGCGTCGATTTGGTCTGAATCATCTTCGCTGCACTTCAACAATTCACTGAATTCGGATGTTGCAAAGTTAAGTAATGCGAGAGAATCGCATTGCAAACCACTAACGTTGATGCCTGCTGTTGTAAGTGTTTCGATGTAATCATGGAGGAATTTTTTTCTTGCGATGGAGAGGGTGACTGGCCTACCCTTCAAGTTCGCTGGGTCTGCTTCCCCGATCCATTGAGCGACTTCGATGTCTTCTCTAGGCAGTGGCACCTTTTGAGATATTTCTTTCTCAAGTAATTGTTGTGTGAGTTTTTCCTTTACAGATGGAATGGAAACGAAGTGTGTCACGGTCTCGCCGGATGGAAACCCCGCCCAGACACTCGTCTTGTCCGAGCTTTTTTCTCGTGCAAATTTCATCAGAGCGGGTAGCAATAAAGTACTTGGTGTGTCGGCTTCTGCAGACTTGCGACAGGTTGGGGTGGGCAGAGCTTCAAAAAAAGTATCCAGGATTTTGAGGCTACCATCTTTTTCTTCCAGTAAAACTGCTTTGATCGCCGCGGTGCCGATGTCCAGTCCCCAGCATCGAGTGGGTTTCTTGCGCCGGGATCCAAGCAGCTTTTTCTTTTTGGAAGCGAAGTGGCATGTAATGCGACCATGCCCGAGACCTTGTATCGCTAGACCGACGGCAACATTGAGTTGCCCAGGGTTTGCCCTGAACGCTTCGTGTTTGCCAAGATCATGCATTTGCGGCAGACCCAGTAGTAAAAACTCTCCTCCCAGCCAGCTTTTGTTGGAGGGTTTCCAACGTGGCAGGGGGCAGCGTGTTGTGTATTGATTTGACTTGATTAGCGATGCAAGTTCTTTGACGTCCAATTCTGCGTGGGGAAGTTCAGGCGCAGATTTAGTGTGTGTAAGAGCCATGCGGCCGAGGATTGGCGTCGCAAATGGTTCCCGTTTGACTTGTTCGGCACACCAGTCAGCTTTGCTGGCCCAGATGGCCAGTTTTTCAAGTTCTTGGGTAGAGGCACACGTTGGAATTGCATTGAGAGATTCCAGAGCAGAACTGAAATTGCCTTTTGCTGCACAGATTTTGGCGTTCCGCATCAGTTTCCCGCGTACTTTTTGAGCGAGTTCCTTGTATCGCGATTCCATCGGATACCGGTCGAGTAGTTGTTCGAGAAGACTACCTACCAACAGCCAGTTTTTTTCAGTGATACCAGTTCGAAGCTCATCTTGAAGAACTTGCGTTTCACTTACTTTTGTCTTGGCTCGTTGAAGAATGTTCTCAACTTCTGTGTCCCGCAGAATGTTCGGCACGTTTTCGAGCAGGCTGACTACTTTTGCACTGTCGTCGCCTGCCAAAGCTTTTTTTGCTTCGGTGATTCGTGTCAGGGCCTCTTCGACGGTTCTGTCACGTATGTCTTCAATCTTGCCTGTCGCAATCGCAGCTTGCTCGGCAATTGATCGAAAACGATAGTCATCGAGATTGCTGAGACTTTGGGTCAGGGCCAAGGCGTGTTCGTACTCATGCAGTTTCGTTTGTTTTATCGCCTCTGTGAGCCTTTTTTTATATTGTTCAAAGCGTTGCTGGTTAGCTTTTCCCAAGTTGACGCCACATTTGCCACAGAATTTTTGAGAAAGCGTAACCGTTTTACCGCAGGCGTCGCACGGTTCTGTCAGGTGGTGGCCGCAGCCCTCGCAGAATTTTGTGTTTGCGGCGTTTTCGGTTTTGCAGTTACCACAAACATAGCTTGTTGGTTGCGTGATTTCTGGTGACGAACTCATTGTTAATGTCTAGCGGCTACTGTTTGTGAAATTCTTGAATTACTTGCTTAGCTCTACCACCGCACCGTGGATTGGAAACCAGTTCGAAAACTGATTCTTGTCCGACGGGTCACCGACCTGTACGTACCCATGCTTCTCGACCATGTTGAAAATAGTGGTCGGGCTATCTTGAGGAATTTTTAGGCTCAGGCGGAAATTACCCGGTGTTTTCAATGGAGTGAGCGATGCATTGATGATTTTGGGCATGACGTCGAGAACTTCAATTTTTCGGGATGTGTCACCGTTGGTTCTTACGACAAGATGGAACTCGTACGACTTGTTATTGGTCAGAGTTCCGATGTCGAGCCCATCCTGACGGTGAATGTTCCGGCTGTAAAAACTGATGGGCGAACGGGTTTTTCCAGAATAGGAAACAGTACGCTTTAATGTTTTCGTGCCATCTTGCGAACGAATAACCAATTCCATGTTCCCCGAAAATCTGCCTTGTTCCAACGGCGTTGTGATAACATGAATTTCCACGGCATAAGCTGACTGCTTGTCTGCTAATCTTGGGTCGTGTTCATTGAGCGGTTCAGCGTACCATGTGAAATCCTCCGCTCCACATTCGATGTTTTCCACCTCGAAGTTCGTCCACACCTGGCTGCAAACAATGAAGCGTGCGTGGGTTGTTTCAGCGACATTTCGTTGTGGAAAGGTAATCGTCTCAGGACTCAACAGTTCACCCTTGATTTCACCTTTGACCTTGATTTCGATTTCGGGCAAGGTTGGGTCGTTGGTCTGCAGGATAGCCGACTGTTCGTACTCATCGACCTTGTAGCCCGTGTTCCAAGTCAGTTCGACGGTGGTTTGTTCGCCTGGTTGCAACAGGCTTGATCCCAGTTTACCTGCAGTGCATTTGCATGTTGTCGTTCCCATCTTCAGAGCCAATGGAGCGGAGCCCTTGTTGTGGATTTCAAATTGGTGAGACGCGGTGCCGTGTGGATCCATCATGCCAAAGTCATGGGTCGTGTCTGGCATGTAGGCGATCGCTTCACTGAGTTTGTCTACGTTTTGAAAAAGGTATTCGCGATCTTTGAGGTCAGCGATCTTTCTTTCGTACTCTGCACGCCGACCATCGGGAACACCATAGGGTTTGTATTGCACGCTCAACGATACTCCTGAAGCCACGGTGATCATGGCGGCCAAGCTGCCTATAATTAAAAGCGTGCGTTTCGATGAGGGGCTCATGTGCTTGTTGTTTGTCGTGCTGTGTGTTTAGTAAATAGAGGCACCCCCGCAGCATTGGAACTGCAGGGGGCGAGGTTGGCATGCGAATATGCCAACGTCATTTGCCTAAGCGTTTTGGGGTTCGATCACTCGAACGCACCTTTGAAGTAAGCGTCGTCGATGAAGATGCCACCGAAGAATTGGTCTGTGGCCATTTCTTGGCGATCATCGGCGTATCCAACACCACTGACCTCAAGGTCAGTAAGGCCATCGGCGATGTCGAAACCTGGATTCAGGAATCCGTCACCGTTGAGGTCTTGGAATGACTTGACGCTTCCGTCTGCCATCAGGATGTTGCACGAGCCTTTGTGGACAGCGTACCAGTCACGTGTGTCCTGAAGGTAAACACCATTTCCACTGCCAGCGCCAGTAGGTGCAGCACAGGATGCGGTGGTTGGCTGTGCTCGCTCGCAAGCGATCTGAAGCATCAAGCTCACTCCGTTTCCAATCAGGTTGATTTCCTTGTTCGAGGAAGCTGTGTCAACGTAGGCAGGGCCATCATTGAAGGCTTCGGTGAGCAGTGAACCAGCTGCGATGTATTCAACTGAGTCATCGGTACCCTTGGCCCACTTGCCTCCAGGACCGTGTCCAATGGTTTGTGACAGGATTGCCTCGTCGATGTCTCCAGGAGCTGCACAGCCAATCATGCCGATGTTGCTGCTGGAAAGACGCGATTTAGACATGGTGGGCTCTCGCAGGGGGCCAGTGGTTCCACTCAGACCTTTGAATCCACCAGTCGCGGCGGTGGTCAGGGAGATTGGAGTGGTGTTGTTATCGAAAGACGTGCGGACCATTCCTCGGACCAAGTGCCAGCTGGCTGCATAGTTCGTGTTGTAGCCACTGGTCACGAAGTGCCGTGAAACCAGCTCCGCTCGTTCTGCGGTATTTACCTCAGTGCCGCCGAAGTAGGCCGTCGTGTCAGTGCCGGCAACTCCTGCCCACGTTGCGTCACCGCATACACCGGTACTAAGGCGTGCCAAGGGTGCACCATCTTTGTTATCCGACGTGTCTTTACCCAACAGGTCATTCAATTTCTCTGACCCACGCAATGGATTGCTCGGGTCAAGAGACTCGTTCATGTTGCCATTGCCGCTATTGACAATGTCTGCAACCCAACCGTAGGTGTCCATGCAACCATCACGACGGAAGTCGGATGCACCTGAGCAGTAAGCTCCAGTAGGGCTTGTAGTGCTGTAACGTATCAGCCCGACACCAATGTTCTTGAGGTTTGCTTGACACTGAGCTGTGCGAGCGGCCTCACGGGCCGAAGTAATTGCAGGCAGCAACAGTGCGGCCAGCAAAGCGATGATCGAGATCACCACCAAGAGTTCAATCAGGGTGAAACCTGCGTTTTTGTTACGCGACATTGCGTTTCCTTTTTGATCTGGACTGAATCGGAATCCATGTCCAAAATAGAGTTTGTAAATGTGAAGGAATGAGGTGGTGTTCCGTTAACGTTGTTCTTTGATCGTTGCTGCGATCAGAAATTGCGGGAACATCACCCATTTCTTCCGTGCGTTTGATCTGATTTTGTTTCTTGAAACACGACATCTCCGTTGTGGATGAATGATGTGCGTGTCTAATCATTCAGTTGGCTGAATGTTTCCCCGGTTGCAACGCAACCACCTTTCGACGCGCCACTTTCGACGCGTTGCCTAAGCTTTATCGATTACGAATATGGTTAGGTAACGGTTTCTCCTTGTGAAAATGGGATGCACGAGGATTCTGAGATGACCCCGTTATAAGAACGAATCACAAAATTCATTAGTTCTGATCTCCCTTCGAAAGAAGAGAGTAGAAGCTGGCAAGTCGTAGGGTTTCTGCTTCGATCTCATTTGAAGTCCAGTAGGCCGGCGTGCTGCCCGAGCCTACGTCGAAACCGTTGTTAATAAATCCATCGTTGTTGATGTCCGTTAGCACTTGGACAGAGCCGTCGGCCATCAGGACGTTCACTGTACCTTGATGATGTGGCTGCATCCCTCGGTAATCCTGACGGGTATCAAAGCTCCAAGTTTTCAGCCAACCCGCAGCCCCTGTCTTGGGTGTGCCGTTAAACACGGGCGTTTGCAGGAAGTTGGCCGATTGATCGATATTCCGAACGCCATCACCACTCTCGTCCACCATCAGCCGACTGCGAATTGGGGCTCCAACTACAGGCAGGGAATACATGGATCCAGCGGTTAAGTCCCCTACACTGGAACTCAACTGGCCCGTTGCCGATGCATCGCAGAGCAGCGGGACCGTATGCGCGGCAGCCTGACCGCTATCCAAAAGTCGCGTCGTCAGAGGTCCAATCGTCAGGTTTCGCCCTTTTGGGTCTGTACTGCCGCAGCCAAGGTTGTTTTTGGCTGGGTTGCCATCCGGACCAAGCCGGTAACCGGATCGAACAAAAAACCAGGTTGCGGCGTAATTCGTATTGAAGCCGTTCTCGAGCATCTTCTCTGTAATGACCTCGGCTCTGGCTGATGAATTGGGTGGCAGGTTGCCATCAAAAATGGTGCGTGAAATGTTTTTGACGGTTTGCCCCATATCATTCGTGTAGCTGGCGCTTCCAAGCCTGTCCACGCAATCAGTTACTGCGAAACTGGCTGTCGATGCTGACAGCACTTGCTCGATCGCTTTTGAAGTTGTGTTGGAACTACTCGGGCAGAGCATTTCGCTAGCCATGACTTTTCTTGATACCAAATCAGATACCCAGCCGGTTTCTGTCGGAATGCCGTCGCGTTCAAGATCGAATGCACCTGTGCAGAAACCCCCGTCAGGCATCGTGGTTGTGCGAGCAATGAAGGCAATGCCGAATTGTTTCAGGTTATTTTGGCATTCGGCGCCGCGAGCAGCCTCACGGGCTTTGGAAATGGCAGGTAACAGCAGAGCAGCGAGCGTGCCGATGATGGAGATGACGACAAGCATCTCAATGAGCGTGAAAGCACGACGATGTGCAGAGAAGTCCTGGGGGAAAAACGGCGATGTTTTTGCGTTGCCGCCAGCTTGTGTGCTGTAGGATGCCTTCATGGTGGGTTGTTTCAAGGAAATGATGTTAGGGATGGGGAAATGACCGCATTTGCGGTTGTTGCTCAAGTTCATCCTGTCGCACATCAGAGGCAACGCCAATGTTGTGTCCGCGAGCAGATGATTGGCGAGTTGGAATGGGTTTGCAAGCTGAATTTAGAGTCATCGCAAACTCTTCATCATTCCTACTTATTTCTGATTGGAAGGGTGTGCGCAGCTGTTTGTGTCGAGTGGCTTCAAGGCAATCCTAAACATTGGCTTTTGGGCAGAGGGGACATCTGCTGGCCATGCTTTGGTAAAGTGAAGGCTGCAATGAGCTTCACGATTTCTTCATTTGTATTCTTGCGCACTCCGTCCTGAATTTTTCACGTGACTAACAAATCCTCACAACAGCGTCCTTTCTCTCGGCACCGGATGGAGTCGATGCAATTACAACGGCTTAATGAACTGTTGTTGGAGGTTCAGGATCGCTCGTTTTATGGCAGACACCATCCATGTAATCGTTGTCCTCTGGAATCTTTAGCGGACATCACTTCCCTTCCGTTACTGACGAAGGACCAACTGCTCGGAGAAGCAGCTGGCCATCCTGCACAGGTCTTTGACTTACCGAGAACCGATTACACTCGACTGCACCAGACGAGTGGAACAAGAGGTTTCCCGATGACAGTGCTGGACACACCGTCGGACTGGGCTTGGTGGCTAACTTGCTGGGATTACGTGCTCGATGCAGCTGAGGTCCAACGAGATGATGTCGCGATGATGGCATTTTCGTTTGGTCCTTTCATTGGTTTCTGGACCGCCAATGACGCGTTGGTGCGACGTGGCACAACGGTGGTTCCCGGTGGTGGGATGACGAGTCAGCAGCGGATTCAGATGATTTTTGATCATCGCTGCACGGTGCTGTGTTGCACTCCTACCTATGCACTGCACCTGGGTGCAGTGGCTGATAAGCATGGCATCGACCTGACCAAAACTGCCATCCGACGCATCATTGTTGCTGGCGAACCGGGTGGATCCACACCCAGTGTCCGGAATCGCTTGGAGGAACTGTGGGGTGCCAAGGTGGTAGACCACACGGGGGCGAGTGAAGTTGGGGCTTGGGGATTCGGTAACCCTGCAGGCACGGGCATACACGTGATCGAAGACGAATTTATCGCCGAGCTATTGCGATTCGATGATGAGAATCCACTGGGGATTGAGGTCGAGGACGGCGAGCAATCCGAGTTGGTGCTGACAAGCCTTGGAAGGTACGGAGGGCCGGTGATTCGCTATCGGACAGGAGATATCGTCCGCGGATATCGGAATCATGATCAGGCATGCGGTTTTCTGTTTCTTGAGGGTGGAGTTCTCGGTCGGGTCGACGACATGATGGTGATTCGCGGAGTCAATGTATTTCCCAGCAGCATTGAGTCCATGGTGAGGGAAGTTGCACCTCTGGCAGAATTTCGAATGATTGCGACCCGTGTTGACGAGATGGATCA
>CAXGRW010000121.1:0-10635 GCA_964012125.1 uncultured Rhodopirellula sp. | reverse complement strand
AGCCAGCAATGACAAGAGTCCTCCACGCAAACATTCTGTTTCTGTTAGCCATATGGTTTGTCTGCCCTATACCGATCATCAACGCTGAGGATCGTTTCAATGCTGCCCATCCCTCAACGACCCCACAAGTCCGTCTGGCATCGTGGTGGTTCACACGACATGCCGAAAAGATTGCAGAAATTGAAGCGGCGAACGATCCAAAACAGAACAAGAGCATCGAACTCTTGATGGTGGGCGATTCGATCACCAACAACTTTGATAAGGGCGGCCCAGGTGAGCCTATTTGGAAACAACACATTGAACCGCTGAATGCTTTGAATCTTGGCTTCGGTGGCGACCGAACGAACCATGTCTTGTGGCGTCTCGATCACCTCCCCCCGCTAAAAACACCTCCGAAAGCGGCGTCACTGATGATTGGCACCAACAACATCTGCTGGGGAAGTGACAAACCAAAGCAGGCAGCTGACGGAGTTCAAGCCATCGCCGCAAAACTCAATAAGATGTATCCCAAGATGAAGATTCTGGTGCTAGGCGTTTTTCCACGCCGCCAGAACTTGGATCACCCGCATCGAAAACAGATTATAGAACTGAACTCCTACCTGCCCGATCTGCTCAAGGAGATTCCCAACGTCACCTACATGGACATCGGGCCGCAATTCCTGGACGACAACGGATTCCTATCGAAAGAGATGATGCCCGACACCACACACCCGAGCAAAGAGGGTCACGAAATCTGGGCCAACGCGATCATCCCCTCGCTTGAAAGAATGATGGGAAAGTAAAAGAACACCGGAGTAGCCCTGTCTTGCAAACAACACTTACATTTTGAATAGGAGCAACCGCATCATGACTTCTCACAGACACAAGCAGTATGGCGCAGACGCCACGCTGGCAGAGCAATTCCCGGCTCAGCGTGATGAGGGTCTGAACTGCGGTAACGTGGAACAACGCTACCCAAATAATTCCAAAAACTGCCCACTGTTTTCTGATTTCAACGGATCGCCTGGTCATGTCGAAGCAAGACTGCAGTAGGCCGTAAAGCCTCAGACAATTTTTGCAGAGGGGGTTGCTACAGGTAGCTCCTTCCAGAATCCATCCTTCATGAATAAATGACTTTCGAATTCCCACCCACCACACCAAAATGCTAAACCTGACCTCAATCTCAGCCCAAGCCTGTATCGCAATGATTTCGGTGTCGCTTCTCTTTCTGTTGGGAGCCCCCAGGTCTCACGCCGCCACCCCACCCAACATTGTTGTGATCATGGTGGACGACCTCGGCTATTCAGACATTGGTTGCTACGGGGGCGAAATTGACACACCTAACCTTGATGCACTTGCAGCCAATGGTCTTCGGTTTTCTCAGTTCTACAACACGGCTAAATGCCATTCTTCCCGCGTCTCATTACTGACCGGACAGTATTGCCTTGCCGCAGGTAACACCAAGATGAACCATGCCGTCACCACGGCGGAAGTGCTGGGATCCAGCGGTTATTTCACTGCCATGACCGGCAAGTGGCACCTTCAACAGGAACCCACGGACTTTGGCTTTGATCGCTACTTTGGCCATCTCAGCGGTGCCTGCAACTTTTTCAAAGGTGACAAGACATTCCGCCTGAATGGCGAACCATGGACTGTCCCTGAAAATGATTTTTACACAACCGTCGCCGATGTGGATTACGCTCTGAAATTCCTGAAGGAGGCACGTGCAACGACAAAGCCGTGGTACTTGTACGTGGCCTTCAACGCGCCTCACGCCCCACTGCACGCACTTCCGCAAGATTACGCAAAGTACAAAGGCAAGTACGACTCGGGATGGGATGCTGTGAGAAGCTCTCGAGTAGCCAAACAAAAAGAGCAGGGGATCCTGCCAAACACGCTGCAACCGAGTCCTCGCCCTGAGCATATTCCGGCGTGGCAAGAGCTCGAACCATGGCGACAAAGGTATGAAGCCAATCGCATGACCACCCTTGCGGCCATGATTGATCGCGTCGATCAGGAAGTCGGTCGTTTAGTTGATGATCTCAGGGCCAACGACGAGTTTGATAACACGATGATCCTATTCGTGTCTGATAACGGAGCTTGTCCCTACGACCGCAAGGCTCCACTTCTGGACGTCGAGCCAACGAACGGTGACATCGCGCTACCCGACTCAACCGGCTGGGCTTGGGCTCGAAATACCCCGTTCCGCTACTACAAACAAAATCAATTTGAAGGTGGCATCTCGACTCCGGCAATCGTGCACTGGCCAACAGGATTAACAACCAAGCCAGGCTCGATCACCGATGAACCCGCCCATTTGATAGACGTCATGCCAACGCTAGTCGAAATCACCCAAAGCGATGTCCCCAGTGCATGGCCCAACCGCGACTTGAGACCGATTTCGGGTACCACACTAACACCCGCGTTTCATGGTGAATCACTCACCCGCCAACAGCCAATACACCTGCTGTTTTCCGGCGACCGCGGGCTGCGAAATGGTGACTGGAAAATCGTGAGCTTCAAAAGCGAGCCGTGGGAACTTTACAACGTCAAGGAAGATCGTACTGAACTCAATGACATCGCCGCAAAACATCCCCAGCTTGCAGCAACAATGGTCCAAAAATGGACCGACATGTCCCGCTCGATACTTCATGCCTCTTCCGCAACCTATGCACCAGTCACGCCTGCAACGGCGACCAAAACCAAAGTGGTTCACAGCAATCGTCAATGGACCAAATTTGACGCCGCCCCACCCGTTAGCAAACAACGCAATCGTTCTGGTACAAAGAAACCTATCCGAGCTCGCAAAAACACTGAACTAAAGGTGGCTAACGGAAACCTCCAGCTTGTTTTCTCAGGTGAAGACCCTGGTATCGCAATCGATCTTCGACGAGAGTCCTTGCCGCCGGGTCCCTATCGGGTCAGCTTTGAACTGAACGGAGGCACGACCAGTGGCGGTGAACTGTTCTTTACAACCGACCAGAAAACGACTCTCCCGAAGGGTAAACGCATTCCATTTGAGGTATCTGCGAATGGCAGGTGGCAAAATATTGAGATCGATCTGCAAACCAACAACTCGATTCAGCAGTTGAGGCTGGACGTGAGCGATGGCCCGGGCAACGCCTCTATCCGGAAGTTCCGCCTTACTGATGCTTCAGGAAACACACTACGCCAGTGGACCAAGTAATCCATCCGGCAACCCCAATCTGCAACAGAACCCGAGCACTCCCATGAAAATTGATTCGCTTGCACTCTTCTTACTCATCGCAACGGTTACCGTCACGGCGACCGCTCAAGACAAACGCAAGAAAAAACAACCAGTGAAACAGAAGTGGCGTGTTCAGTTGCTTCATAAGGACAACAACGAGGGTGTCGCGGTTGGGGACATCGACGGCGATGGAAAATTGGATATCACTGCCGGCGAGTTTTGGTACCAAGCACCTGAGTTCAAGCAACGTCCTGTCCGCAAATTGACATCGTTTGGTGATGACTACCTATCAAATAATTCAGAACATCTCTACGACATGGACGGTGACGGTGATCTTGATGTAGTCGCTGGAACGTTTAAGGAAACTCCAGTTAACTGGTATGAAAACCCCGGTGCTGGCAACTACGACATCGCAGCATGGTCGGTCCACCGACTCGTAGACACAGGCACTGCCCACAATGAAGCGACGTTCCTGCACGATATCGACGACGACGGCACTCCTGAGTTCATCGAGAATTCCTGGAACGCGAAAAACCCAACGCAGATTTTCAAGTTTGTGAAAGATACCGACGGCAGAGTCAACGTTGAACGCCACGTCGTCAGCGAAAGTGGGAATGGCCATGGCATGGGCTTCGGTGACCTCAATGGTGATGGAAAGCAGGACATCATTTTCCAAGCAGGTTGGTACGAGCAACCCACCGCAGGCGCCTTTTCAGGACAGTGGAAATACCATCACGATTTTGATCTTCCCCATGCGAGTTGTCCCATTTTGATTGTGGACCTCAACCATGATGGTAGAAACGACCTCATCTGGGCCGATGGACACAGTTACGGTCTCTACTGGCACGAGCAACTGGCCCCCCGGGCTGACGGGACAACCACATGGCGTCAGCACATGATTGACAAAAAGTTTTCACAAGGACATGCGCTAGCTTGGGATGATGTCGACAATGATGGTCAACCTGAACTGATCACCGGCAAACGATACTACGCGCACTCAGGTCGTGACGCCGGTGCGCAAGATGATATTACCGTTCAGTTTTACGACTGGAACCCTACAAACCAAGCTTGGACAAAGCGGTTAATCTCAACCGCAACGGCTGGTGAGGGACCGGGCATCGGCTTGCAGATTCGCGTTGCAGATCTCGACAACAACGGCTGGAAAGACCTCATTCTTCCAGGAAAAAGTGGCACCCACATCATCTGGAATGACGGCAAGTGACGCCCCACGTATCTGTTCATTTCAAGCTGCGACCATCAACCGCTTTCATCTCGCGGCAACCGAGGATTCACGCTCAACACACTTACGAATAAGCCGCCAGTTGCTGAAGCACTGGCGATGCGTCGCTGGACAAGGAGCCCAAGCCACTGACAGATCTGGCCCGATAACAGAATTAGCCAACAGTCACACGACCTTTCCTTCATTAAGTGGTCGGCCCGACTGATCTTCTTTGTGCACTTGCACAAGCATTCAATCGCAACAATCGTTGCATTCGCATCTTACTGATGGCTATCTGAACTAGCCTGAGCGAAAAGCTCTCCAAGTCGCAACGTGCTGTACCGTCAGGAATGCAAACAGCTAAGGCCAATACTGCATGATGTCTGCACCATCAACTGCGAGTTGCCAGTCATAAGCGGTGCTTGGCGATGCTGTCGATCCAATAATCACGCGCCAACCACTTTTCTTCAAGCCGACGCCCCATGAGGCATTTTGCTGTGTCTTGTCCTTCTCCTGTCGACCATTTCAGTGCAGGTTGAACTGCCGAAATAATCACTACGAAGGGCAAACACCAACAAACATATTTTTCGTATCCGGATGGAACCCACTGACCGAAACAAATTACACAGCCCTTTGTTTTCCCGCGACCCTTTTTTGTTGCTCAGAAGCACAGGTTGACTGCTTCGTTGAAGCATCATTCATTCCAATCGACAATTTTTTTGGGAGAGATCAATGAAACATTTACCAGTGATGGCACTCGCACTTATCGCATTCTTAGCCGTTGGATGCAATCAAGCAGAACTAACCCGTTTAAAAGCGATTGCAAAGCAACAAAAGACCGAGGTCGCAAAGGCCAGAGCCGCGGAACTAGACGCGAAAACGCGGGCCACAAAAGCTATTGCTGACTCAAAACGACAACTAGCAGACGCGACTGATTTACGCGATAGCGCAGCAACTCTAAAACGTGAAGCAGTTGCGAGCGAAAACTCAGCGACGGACATGGCTAAAAAGGCAAGTGAAGACTTAGCGGAAGCAAAACTGCTTCATGAGGAAGCTCTGCAGATCAGAACAACTGCGGATGCAACAGAAGCAGGGGCTCGGCAGATCCTGGAAAACGCAAGGTCGATGACCATGGCTGCAAAAACGGACAGTGCGGCTGCCAGGAAAATGCGAGACAATGCCGCTCAATCCAAAGCGGAGTCCGAAAAAATGTTAGCCGCCGCAACCCAGCAGCGGCAAATGACCAGCAATGAGAAAGAAGCGGCAGAGTCACAACTGGCGACAGCTTCGGAAACGTTAAGAACTGCGAAAGCAAGTCAGCTCGCTGCAGCTACAGATCGCGAGAGAGCAGAAGAGGCACTGCGATCGGCAAAACAGATTCGAGCTGAAGCCGAAGCAAAGCTGGCCAAGATCGCAGTGACCGCAGCTGAAACAGACGTGAAAGCCAAAACAGCAGCAACACAACTGGCAGCGACGCAGAAACTGAGGGTGGAAATCAATGGACTACTTGCAGCAACCCGAACGATGCAAGCAGAAAACACAAAAACAAGTGCTGATCTGGCCCAGCGTCAACGCACCCTTCAACAGCAAGTCGCTGACGCCCAAGTGACAATCGAAAAGGCTACCATGGACAAAGCAGAAGCAAAAACGGCCAAAGCTCTGGCTTTGAAAATCAAACAGGAAGTCGACCGTGCAGCAGCGAAATCAAAAGCAGAGTTCGCCGCAGCAGAGGAGTCACGTCAGAAAGCAGAGCGAGCACTGAAAGCTGTAATCGCCGAAAAAGACGCAGCAACCAAAGAACAAGTTGCAGCACAGGCATCACAGGCAGCCGCCGAACAGGAAAAGATTGCTGCCACTGAAGCGATGGCCGCAGCAAAATTGGCGAAGAAACTCACCACCGATGCCAAAGTTGAGCTAGCTGCCCAAAGGCAAGAACTCAAAGCTGACATTGCTCAAGCACAGCAACTCAAAAAGGCAACCCAAGAACGCATCGCTGTGGCAAACAAAATAGAACAGAATGCCAAAAAAGCAGAGGCAGAAGCCGCACGGTACCAGTCATCACTCGCCGATCAAATTGCTTCCCTCGAGGCTACTCGCAAAACGATGGAGTTGAACAGAGTCGCGTTGGAAGCTACTAAAACGGACATAGAAATGGAAAAAGCGACCGTGCTCGCGATCCAAATCTCTGCCCAACAGACGGAGCAGGCAGCAGCCGAAGGCTGGAGCTGCGTATTGAAGGCCGTACGCCAACTGGATGAAGCGAGATCCCAAGCCGAAATCGCCAAGTCAGAAGCCATGGAAGCAACGAGGCAACTCACAAGCGAGCGTGAGAACAACAAGCAACGCGAGGGCAAGACAGCAGCCCCAAAAAGCACAAAGCAGCCGTGGACCCCAGCAAATGCCGAAAACAAAAATCAGCCCGAAGCCGAGATCGCAACAACACGCTGACGCATCCGAGCTGAAGTTTATCCTTTGAATGATATCGCCGTCATCATGGTGGCTCGCTGGCTCGTAAGTCCTCATGCATCGGAACCCATGCTGCCACCGACACCGGCAAACCATGGGTTAACGCGGGCCATTATTCCCCTAGATTGCTAAGCAGAGATTCCGCGAGAACTTCGTAAATCACGGCAAAATCCGGGATCGCTCACAAACCCCAATTCTGCTCAACAGTTCATCATGTCATCGAAAAACATGCTCGCCATGGAAGAATTGTTTACCTTCAACGACGGCGTCTACCAGACTGCACCCGATGCCGCATCGTGGTTCTCACGGCTACTTCCTACTGCGAATTTCTATCGTCAATTTTTCTTAGATGTATGCCGATCAAGCTCCATAGCCCGACGAGGAAAGTACGACGAACTGGAGTGGAGTCGCACCAGCTTTGAAGTTCTGAAATCACTTGAATCCGTTGGTGTACGCACTAGGATCAGTGGAGTCGAACACATACGCTCATTGGACTCACCCTGCGTCTTTGTTGGAAACCATATGAGCATGCTGGAAACAATGGTGCTACCAGGCATCATCCAGCCGATCCGTGACGTGACGTTTGTCGTAAAACAAAGCCTGATGGATTATCCGGTTTTTCGACATATAGTTCGCGCTCGTGATCCAATCGCTGTCACACGAGATAATCCTCGCGAGGACTTCAAAACGGTGATGCAATCCGGAGTAGAACGGCTGAAAAACGGATGCTCAATCGTTGTGTTTCCACAGACCACTCGCAGCCTTACCTTCGATCCCACGCAGTTCAATACCATTGGGCTAAAACTCGCAACCAGAGCTAAAGTCCCCATGATGCCAATCGCTCTCAAAACCGATGCGTGGAGTAACGGCAAGTGGCTCAAGGACATTGGACGGATCGATCCCACCAAATGGGTCCACTTTGAATTTGGCCGCCCAATGATGATCGAGGGCAGAGGTACGCTTCAGCAAAAGGAAGCCACCGACTTCATTCAAGCAAAGCTTAGTGATTGGAGCGCTGATTCGGATTGATCGCTTTCCCACCGAATCTTTTGAACATACGTCTGCCCGACGGATCGCAACACGTGAAAACGAACAGGATTTTTCGGCCGACGCATGGGGCAGTCGAATGAAACCGTTTTCCATTCTTGCTACTCAGTAAATTCCTACATTCCGCTGCAATGGTTGTTTGAATCTGCCATACAGATTTAAGTCGAGACGCAGATCACCAAGAATCATCTATACTCACAGAAAACTCTCTTCGTCTGCTGATTAGAACCACCCATGATCGCCCGACTTACTTTTTCACTCGCTGCCACCCTCATCAGTGTCACGCTAGTCACTGGTAACCTGCTCACCGTCACCTCTATACAAGCTGCAGAAAAGCCAAATCTGGTGTTCATTCTTGCTGATGACTTGGGTTGGAGTGATACAACCCTTTACGGAACGACCAGTTTTTACGAGACACCGAACATCGAACGTCTTGCCAAGCGTGGCATGCTGTTTACCAACGCTTACACAGCACATCCCCTGTGCTCGCCAACGCGATCGAGCATCATGACGGGTCTGGACCCCGCCCGCACGGGTTTCACCAGTGCCGCCGGGCATGTAGCTAATGTGATCCTCGAAAAACAATTATCACCGCGAGCACGGCCCAACCAGAAAGTACTGACTGCACAAAGTGTTTCACGCCTCGACACCAAGTACACAACCTTGGCTGAGACCATCAGGCAAGCAGGGTATGTGACCGGCCACTTCGGCAAATGGCATTTGGGTAAGGAACCGTATTCTCCTTGCGAGCATGGTTTTGATGTCGACATCCCAAAATGGTGGGGACCTGGACCTGCCGGGTCCTACGTGGCTCCTTGGAAATTTCCAGACTCGCTCGATTTTGATCCGAGGATGCCGGCGGAACATATTGAAGACCGCATGGCGGACGAAGCCATTGAATTCATCACAGCCAACCAAGACAAACCATTCTTCTTGAACTACTGGGCATTCTCTGTTCACGCTCCCTTTGATGGCAAAGAAGAGCTGCTACAAAAGTACGTTGGCAAAGCTGATCCAGAAAATCCACAACGCGTTCCTGTTTATGGCGCGATGGTCGAAAGCCTGGATGATGCCGTGGGTAAGATACTCGATACCCTCGATCGTCTTGAACTTTCCAATAACACCATCATTGTCTTTTTTTCCGACAACGGCGGAAACATGTACGACCGAGTGAATGGCATTCCACCCACCAGCAATGCCCCGCTCCGAGGTGGCAAAGCCACGATCTATGACGGAGGGTCGCGTGTGCCGTGTGCGGTTGTCTGGCCAGGAAGAACCCAACCAGGAAGTAGCACCGACGCATTGCTTAGCAGTTCTGACTGGTATCCAACTCTGATCGAGATGATGCATATCCCCAAACCCAACGACTTGCAGTTCGATGGTGTCAGCCAAAAAGCGACACTGCTTCATCAGCAGGGACCACGTCAGTCGCTCATTTGTTTCGTACCAAACTATTTCCCGAAGCCTGACACCATTCCCTCCACGTACATTCGCCGCGGTCCGTGGAAGCTGATTTGCTTCCACGGCGATGGCGAAAACCTTACGGATCGATTTGAACTCTACAATCTCGTCGATGACATTAGCGAGTTGAACGATCTTTCAGCCACCCATCCAGACATCGTTTCAAAACTGGATGCAGAAATCAAAACTTACCTTGATCACAAGAATGCAGCGGTCCCTATCCCCAACCCAAGTTACAACCCAGAATCAAAGCTCAGCCCACAGAAGTCGAAACCCGAAAAACCACGGGCCAATTCGAATGCCCTGTTCAAGCGTCGTGACGTCAACAGTGATGGGTTCGTTACCCTGAAGGAATACATTGGCAACCCAAAGAACCGGGACGTCAAAGCATTGACCCGACAGTTCAAAGCAAGGGACAAGAACGAAGACGAGCGATTGTCACTGGAAGAGATAAAAATGGGGCAATGACTCACCAAAGGTGGTGGTCGATAACACACCTTCGCACTGCTCCAAGAAGAACAGCAATGAAATTAAAACCGGATGCATCCTCTGATGCTACTCAAACTGACACACCCGGTAATCCCCACAAGAATTCTCGGCACCAAATCACGGATTGCTGACATCCAGATCAGTCGCAAACAGATCAAAATTCACCGAACCGCTGTGCGTCTGCGCTGCCCGGACAGTGGCTCCGCGATTCTGCCCACGCGAGTCCGCCTGAACGAGTCTGCCCTGCCCGGACATTGGCTCCGCGAGTCCGCCTGAACGAGTTTGCCTGCGGCTACTCTGCCTGCGACTCACTGGCACCGATGATCGTTGCCTTGAGCTTCTCTATTTCTTCGAGTTTCTGAGTACGCATGCTCAACCATCCTGCCTTACGATTCACTTCCAGATAGACTTCTTGCACATCGGCCTTCGCAGCCTCCATATCGCCCATCGCCATGCTGACTTTGGTGCGAGCACGTAGATGAGGAAGGCCTACTTTCTGAGTCGGTTTTGTTTTTTGTTTTGGGTCAACGGGTTGCTCGACTGGCGCGTAGGTGAATGCAAGACGCTTGGCCAGTTCCAAATCACCGCGAGCCAACGCATCGTCAACCGCCTTTTCATCCTGCCACTCGAGCAGATTCTGAAGTGCATTGCCGTGCTGCGAGATCATGGTCATGCCAGAAAGAAAAGCGGCAATGGTTCCGTCAGGACGAATGATCAGGATGTCAGGTTTGACCCCATCAGCAATAATCCCCAGTCGCTGAACAAC
>CAXGRW010000120.1:0-10704 GCA_964012125.1 uncultured Rhodopirellula sp. | reverse complement strand
CAGTGACTCTGAGGCCAGTGACTCTGAGGCCAGTGACTCTGAGGCCAGTGAAAATGCTGAGACAGGCGGCACATCCGCGGCACTCGAACACTTTGTGGATTTGATCTTTGACGACAAGATGACGCAACTGCAGTTGCAAGCCGCAGGGGAAAAAGCTCACGCTTCCGGCACACCGTTAGCAGCCGCGTTGTTTGAAAGATTTCTGCCGACGGAAAATCGAAGAAAACGTTTGGGAAACAATGTCGATCGCACTGCGTTACTGAAGATGGTAGGAGATGCCAAGCGTGGTCGCGAGCGATTCCTCGATGGCCAGTCGATGCAGTGTTCCCTGTGTCATCGGGTGCAAGGAAGTGGTCGCAGTGTCGGGCCGGACATGGATGGAATCGGGAAGCAGCGATCGCGGCAAGAGTTGCTGGATAGTATTCTAGATCCTTCCAAGGTGATTGATCCCAAGTACCGTAGTCATCAGGTACTCAGCACTGCCGGGCAGTTGGTGAGTGGTCTTTTGGTGCGTGATACCGAGACAGAGATGGTGATACGTTCTGCAGATGGCAGGAACCATCGAGTTAATAAAAATGAAATTGAATCACGACGCGTGCAAGCAGAGTCTTTGATGCCAACTGGCTTGGCTGCGGACCTTACCGCGCAGGAAGTGGCTGACTTGCTGGCGTTTTTGGAATCACTGAAATAAGCCATCGTGTGTTTGCGGGCTTGCAACCACACGCTCGCGTTGTCAGCGAATCTGAGAGTGTACTCATCTTGGTGAATGAATCGGGTGCAATGCTTGCCACTGCGCGATTCACTCCCTCCTGAGAGCCTCAATTGGGTCCATTCGGGCGGCGCGGGTAGCTGGATAAAGGCCAAAGAAAATTCCCACCGCAACGGAAATGGCGAACGCCAATGGAATTGACCATGACACAATTACTGGGGTGACATTTCTGATTGCGTCTGGAAGATTATTCATCGCTTCAGGGACCCAAAGCTGCAGAATTTGTCGTAGCCATCCCATCATGACTGGGCATGTCAGGCCGCCGGCGATTCCGGCGACTCCACCGATCGCAGAAAGCACAATTGTTTCCGCTAAAAATTGTCGCGTGATATCCTTGCGTTTAGCGCCGAGGGCCCTGCGGATACCAATTTCTCTGGTTCGTTCGGTGACGGTTGCCAGCATGATGTTCATGATTCCGATCCCACCCACGACGAGAGTGACTGCGGCAATCATCCCCATGAATACCATGAACATCAGACGTGTCGTTTTTGCTTGTTCAAGTAATTCCAAGGGAACAACAACGGCGTAGTCTTTTTCGGTATGCAGTTTTTGCATCGTCCTTCGGATAGCGTCGGCCGTCGCGAGGACTTGATCAGACGACTCCAGCTGAAATGTGATTTGGCTTAGTTCAACCTCTTCTCCCGTGCGCTGACCTGACTGTACGAAGAGGACGCGGTCACCAATGCGTTGCCAAAAGGTGGTCAGTGGTATGTAGACATCTTTGGCAAAGTCCTGTGCCGAAATAGATCCACCGATGCCGGCGGTTGGGGTTCTAGGCTGCATCACCCCGATGACAACGTACGGTAATTCACGGATGCGAATCACCTTGCCCATGGGATCCTCGGTTGAGAAAAACACATCGGAAGCTTCAGCGGCAAGTACGCATACATTGGCACGTTGCTGGACATCGACGTCAGAAATGAACCTGCCACGAGCAAGATTCAGATGCATGATTTCTGCGTATTCGGGTGTGCAAGCTACCAAGTGACTGGCAAGTGTTACGGCACCATAGTGGGCTTCACGCCGTGTTTCGCGGATTCGTACAGCATTCGTGATCGTTGTGATACCGGTCAGTGCGGCAACGTCTGATCGACGGATCCCATATTCAACATAAAAGTTGGATTCGTTTACTGAGTCATCTGGAGGAAGCACGGAACGCAAAATGATATTTGTGGCACCCAGTTCCGAAATCTGTCGCTGGGCTTCCCGACTGATTCCCTCACCAATGGCGAGCAACCAGACAACACTGGCTACACCAATGAAAATACCAAGTACCGTCAGTAATGACCGCATGGGATGCAGGAGCAGGCTCTTGATACCAAGACGCCAGATTCGAGGTCGCAGCAGGTTCATGTTCCTGCATCAGCTTGCGCTGTTCCGATTTCAGTAGCGGTGAATTCTTTGGCAGTCTGGTTCGGTTGCTCGGGTGGTTCGGCAAGCTGGGGGCTGTTTCGATTTGATTTTTGGTCATTGGCAGCAGCCTTGGTAGCCGTCGGCAAATCGGATCGTTGGATGAATCGAAACGGGGTCAGGGCCACTTGGTCTCCCTCCGTGATACCCTCAACGACCACCACCTGATTGTTGTTATTGGGACCGATGGTGATTGGAGTTGGGTCCCAACCGTCGCCATTGCGTACAAGGCAATAATGCGATTTTTCATGGGCAATCACTGCAGCGAGTGGGATTTGCAGGACTGAAGCCTCGGCCTCAAAAAAGATTCTTACTTTTGCCCGTAAACCGGGTCGGATCGTGCTGGGGGGATCCTTGATGGCAACTTCCACTCCATATTCAAGCGGAGCACCATGCCATCGCATGGGAAATGGGTAGGGTGCCACGCGGTTGACTTTACCGAGAAGTAGTTTTTCCGGATCAGCGTCTAAAGTAATTTCCGCTCGCATGCCGGGGCTGACACGATTGATGTGCGACTCATTTATTTTTACATCTACCTGCATCTTTTTTATGTCAGGTAGGCGGGCGACCATTTGATTGAAGCGAATCTGGCTACCTTCTTCAATCACAACAGGTTCACCTCGCTGCCGTTCGTTCGCGTACACGACCTGACCAGCAGCAGGTGCGTGAATGGTGCAATGCTCAATTTGTTCGGTGATTTCACGTAGCTTTTGATTGCTCAGCTTCTGTGTGAATTCTGCGGCCTCGACATTTGCTTTCTGTTTTTCAATCTCTGCAGTGAATTCTCCCACTTTGCGTTCTCGGGTGAATTTTTTGAAAACGTCCAACGCTCGTTTACTCGCAGCAACATCCTTTCTTGATTTCTCAAGTGCGAATTCACCTGCACTGACTTGCAACTGATTGATTATGCCCTTGGCTGCCATCCGGCGATTGGAAGCAAGTTCAAGTTCTTTTCTGCGGAGGTCTTCCTCCGTGACGAACACTGCACTTTCAAGTGTCTCGACTTCTTGCTGAAACAGGCCTTCGACATACTCCCGTAAAGTACGCTCAGCATTCGAGAGATTGCTTTCAGCCTGAATGAGAGCCGACTTGTCCTTTGCAACCACAATTTGCTGAGCAATCAATTCGTTCTGCAAAACCGAGTCATCAAACTGTACAAGCAGGTCCCCTTTTTCTACCTCGGTTCCTTCTTCGCACAGACTCACAATCGTGACACCGGCAGATCCTCTCGACTCGACTTCGCATCGGACCTCTACATTGCTGCTGCTGACAATGTCACCAGGTTCAGTCACAAACGCTTCAAATTTGCTGCGTTCAACGGAATGTAGCAGAAGGGTCTGTTCTGATTGCGGAGTCCAGATTCCTTCTTTTCCATTGAGAGCAAGAAGCAGCAAGATGACGCCGCACAGAGCCACAGGAATAATGACGGACGCACGCCCGCGTTGCCCGCTCCATCTTTGGCTCGCGCTCATGGATTAACCTTGGGTGGGGGCAGGAAATAAATCGGTGGTGGGTTCAGGTCTGTCTCCAAAACTGCGGCGATGCAGCACGGAGTCGCGATAACACTATAAATTGGCATGAGCCCCGGCTCAAATCACTTGAGTCGTTGAGTCGAGGCATAGTGCCGGAGAATCGCCTCCTACAACCGGCCTTTTCATCATTGCCCAGTCGATTGGGCTTGAAATCAAAGTTAGCCAGTTCTCTGTCACGATTCGTATCTACAACTGATATCAACCCTCTGCAGCAATCTTGGCAGAGCTTATTGCACCGATCCTGGTGCGGTTCATTCGTCGGTGACACAGCCCTCACTGGCTGTTTTGACACACTTGATGTACTTGAAGAGCGTGCCTCGGGTCGCTTTCAGGGGTGGCGCGTTCCAGGCAGCGGCCCGTTCAGCCAGCACTTCCTCGCTGACATCGACATCGAGTCGATTGGTTTCTGCATCGATGGTGACGATATCGCCATCGACTAGAAGCGCAAGAGGTCCACCAAGCTGTGCTTCTGGTGTGATATGCCCCACGATGAAACCATGACTGCCTCCGCTGAATCGCCCGTCTGTCAGCATGGCAACATCTGACCCCAGTCCTGCTCCCATGATGGCGCTGGTCGGTGTCAACATTTCAGGCATGCCGGGACCACCTTTGGGACCTTCGTATCGAATCACAACCACATCACCTTTCTGGATCTGGTTTTGTTCCAAGGCATGCAGCATGTCTTCTTCACTGTCAAAGCAACGGGCTGGTCCACTGAATGTCAGGCCTTCCTTTCCTGTGATTTTCGCAACCGCACCTTCGGTTGCAAGTGACCCTCGCAGGATTCGAATGTGTCCTGATTCTTTTAACGGTTTCTCGACGGGGCTGATGATCGTCTGCCCTTCTTTCAGTCCGGGCAGGTCCTTGACATTTTCTGCAAGTGTTTTCCCAGTGACTGTCATGCAGTTTCCATCCATCAGACCTTTCTCAAGCAGGTATTTCATGACAGCGGGTGTGCCGCCGATCGAGTGCAGGTCTTCCTGAACAAATTTGCCACTGGGTTTCAAATCAGCAAGGTAAGGAATGCGGTCACTGACGGATTGGAAATCTTCGATTGTCAGATCGACATCGACGCTTCGAGCCATGGCAATCAGGTGCAGGACTGCATTCGTGCTGCCACCCAATGCCATGACGGTAACCATGGCATTTTCAAACGCGGTGCGCGTCATGATGTCACGAGGTTTGATGTCAGCTTCAAGAAGTTTGAGGATGGCATCCCCGGCTCGTTGACATTCTTCTTTTTTGGCAGGATCTTCAGCAGGTATGCTGGCCGAGTAAGGTAGAGACATGCCCAAGGCCTCGATCGCGGTGGCCATCGTGTTCGCGGTGTACATGCCCCCACACGCTCCGGCACCTGGACAGCTACGACGGACAATTTCTGAACGCTCCTCCTCGCTGATTTGGCCTGCGATGAATTGACCGTAGCATTGAAAGGCGCTCACGATGTCCAGCTTTTCATCTTTGAAGCTTCCTGGTTTGATCGTCCCTCCATAAACCATAATCGCTGGGCGGTTGAGTCGACCCATCGCCATCACGCAGCCCGGCATGTTTTTGTCGCAGCCTGGCAACGCGATCAGGCCGTCGTACCATTGAGCCCCCATGATCGTTTCGATCGAATCAGCAATGAGATCACGACTCTGTAAGCTGTAGCTCATTCCATCAGTGCCCATGGAAATTCCATCGCTGACACCGATCGTGTTGAAACGCATGCCGACAAGCCCTGCTGCAGTGACACCCGTTTTCACTTCTGCCGCGAGGTCGAGAAGGTGCATGTTGCAACTGTTGCCCTCATACCAGACACTGGCGATTCCGACTTGAGCCTTGTCCATGTCTTCCGGTTGCATGCCTGTGGCATAAAGCATCGCTTGCGATGCCCCCTGGCTCTTGGGTTGGGTGATTTTGCTGCTGTATTTGTTGAGTGGCTGGTTCATGGAGTTTCTTTTTTTAGCTTCATTGCGACGGGCAGAACGTCACCGATTATGATCATCAGCAAACAAATGAAAAAGGGATTGGACTTTTGACAGGGAGCTTACCTTGAAACGCACGCTATTTACCGCATTTGGTTTGCTGGTTCTCATGCAGATCGTAACGCTGA
This sequence comes from uncultured Rhodopirellula sp., assembly GCA_964012125.1. Taxonomy (GTDB): domain Bacteria; phylum Planctomycetota; class Planctomycetia; order Pirellulales; family Pirellulaceae; genus Rubripirellula. Next base: position 4,898 of record CAXGRW010000120.1, on the reverse strand, counting down.
ATTCCATGGCAGAGGATGATAAAGACGATTTTTCTGTGTATTCATTACCGCTTTTCGATGGGAATTCACTTCTGGGATGGGAAGGAAACGCGTATTGGTTCCGCGTTGAGGACAAGGCGATCGTGGCTGGACGCTTGACAGAGCAAATTCCGAATAACGAATTTCTTTGTACGACACGCGAGTATGCCGACTTTGAACTTAGATTTGATGCGAAATTGGTTGGGGAGGGAAAAAATGCTGGTGTCCAATTTCGTTCTCAGCGGGTTGCTGAAAGTAGTGAAGTCTCCGGCTATCAGGCCGATATTGGTAACGCCTGGAATCGACCGGTTTGGGGCGCTTTATACGATGAGTCGAGACGGAATAAAATGTTGGCTGAACCCGGAGCCGATCTGGGGAAAAAGTTGGTGAAGCCCGATCAGTGGAATTCCATGCGAGTCATATGCAAAGGGCCTCGTGTGCAAATTTTTGTGAACGGTGAACGCACTGTCGATTACACCGAAATGGATGATGCCATTCCCCAGCATGGGAAGATCGGTTTGCAAATCCATAGCGGCAAACCTACGGAAGCTTGGTACCGCAATATTCGTATCCGCCCATTGTGATCCGGGGGCTTTGAACCCGGCACTTTTCTGTCGACTCGTGATCCTGTTTTGATCGCTGAGTCATCCGGCCTACGTCTGAATCAATCCACTGAACCATGAAGCATCAAATCGAATTTGTCTATTTTGATTTGGGAAATGTGTTGGTCAGTTTTGATCCGAATATCGCATGCAATAATCTTGCTGATAGATTTGGTGTGCGAAAGCAGCAGGCGTGGGAGGCCATTTATGATAGTGGTGTCCAAGACCGATTTGAGCATGGACACGTCAGTGGTGAAGAATTCGCAGAGCAGATTCGTCAGTTGTTTGGGGGCAATGCAGAGTGTATGCCGACCGCAGGTTTGCTCGATGCAGTCAGTAATATGTTCAAACCCATTGATATGATGGCTGAAGTTCTGAATCGCGTGCGAGAAAATGGATTTGGTGTTGGACTACTATCCAACACGTGTCATGCGCACTGGGATTGGATTCGCCGTCAATCCTATTTGATGAATCAATTCCGGTTTGATGCAATCGTTCTCAGTTTTGAGGAGGGAGCGATGAAACCAGATTCGGTGATTTATCAGGTGGCAGAGGAAAGAGCTGGTGTTTCTGCGCCAAGTCTGCTTTTTCTGGATGACAAGCCAGAAAACATAAGTGCTGCACTCTCTAGAGATTGGCATGCGAAATGTTGCCGGGGCGGTCAGGAGGCAGTTCAAGCGTTGCAGGGTTTTGGGGTATTGGGTGAAGTGGGGTTAGATCGTTGAATCGTATTTTTAATTCACTGCTGTTTTGGTTGGTGTTCACTTCTCTGCTGGCCTATGCCTGGCCAGTGCAGCAAATGCAGTTCGATCCTTTCACACCGCCTGCGTCGATCAAGGGTCCGCTGATTTGGGCCTTGGTTGCATTTGCGATGTTTTTCCTCGGTACGCTGGTGCGTCAGGATGAACTTCGGCCTTTGTTTAAGCACCCGTGGTGGGTCGTGTTGGGTGTGCTGACGCAGGTCCTTGTTATGCCGGCAGCCGCCTGGGGTGTTACTCAACTGATTCCTCTTGACCGAGATATCGCAAACGGCGTTATTCTGGTTGGGTGTGTACCTGGAGCCATGGCGTCCAACGTGTTGACCAGCACTGCTCGGGGAAGTGTCGCGTATTCAGTCAGCTTAACCAGTGTCGCGACCTTGTTATCGCCGCTGACTGTCCCTCTGGTGCTGTGGGTTGTGGCTAGTGCCGCGACTGAAAAATCACTGCTCGAATCTTCCATTCGTTTGTCCGTGTTGGTGGTGCTGCCCACAGTGTTGGGTTTTCGCGCATGTCGGACGTGGAATCGTTTTCAAAACTGGGCTGAGGTGTGGGGACCCAGAATAGCCTCGTTCACCTTGCTTTGGATCATTGTCATCGTCGTCGCAGGCGATCGTGAAAATCTGATGCATGTGGGTCTGGTGCTGGTGTTGGCTTTGTTGGTGATCAATGTGATTGGTTATCTGGCTGGGTGGTTTGTTGGAGGCGTCGCGAAACTCCCGGAGGCTTGTCGAAGAGCATTGACCTTGGAGGTGGGAATGCAAAATGCCGGTCTGGGCACTGCATTGGCAGTGACCCTCTACGGTGAGGACAGTTTGGCAACCATTCCTACGGCCGCTTACACCTTTGGTTGCATGCTGACGGGGACAATTTTGGCCGTAGGATGGCAAAGAGGCGGGGAATGTGTTGAAGGAACTGCCAAAGAGGGGACTGCCGATTAGGGTGGCGTCTGATGATTACCGCCTTCAGATTAGCCTTCGCCACTACGCCAGCCTTCGCCTTGGTCAATTTTGCCAGTCGATTGCCGTGAAAAGCAGCAGATCGGGCTGTAGGCGTGTGACCGGGGAGCGGTATGATACTGAGCTGAGACCACCGATCGCACACCTTCAAGAGACCTGATGTCAACCTCGCCATCGAATTCGGAATTTGCCATCGAACGCGGTGTGCCGCGGGCGGCTGCCGTGATCGACATCGGCGCGACCAGCATTCGTATGGCGATTGCTGAAATTCATCCTGATGGAAAAGTGCGAACGCTTGACACATTGGCGCAGCCGATGGATCTGGGACGCGAAGCTTTCGAAAATCGTCGCTTGTCACGCAAAAGCATTGAGCGGTCGGCGGCTGTTTTGCACCGCTACCAACGTGTCCTTCAGGAGTATGGAATCAAGTCCGCTGATGTGCGTGTTGTGGCAACCACTGCAGTCCGAGAAGCATCAAACCGCCTGGCTTTTGCTGATCGCATCTATGTTGCGACAGGTTTGAATGTCGAGCCTATTGATGAGGCTGAGGTTAATCGCATTACCTACATGGGAGTCATGCCTCAGTTGCAGGCGCATCCTGCGCTGTCAGATGGCAAGTCACTCGTCGTTGAAGTGGGGGGGGGCAATACCGAGGTATTATTGGTGCGGGGTGGTAACGTTCTGGAGAGTCAGTCTTTTCGACTTGGGTCACTGCGTTTGCTCAGGACACTCAAGGGAGTACGGTCCAGTGCATCACGTCGCCGCACGATGATGGAAAGCCACATCAGGCGAGCTTGGAATCGTTTGACCGATGAAAAACAGGATGGCAGCCCTGTTCATGTTGTGGCGATCGGCGGTGATATCCGGTTTGCATGCAAGCACATTTTGAAGGATTGGGATGGTAAGTCCCTTGCTGAAATGCCAACCCGTCAGCTGGATGAATTTACTTCCAAAATTCTGAAGGTAGATGAAGATGCAATTGTGCGTCGTTACGGTGCAAGTTATACGGAGGCAGAGACACTGGGGCCAGCGCTATTGGTTTACACGATGCTTGCGAAACATCTGGCGCTCGACCACATTTTTGTTTGTGATACCAATCTCAGAGATGGCCTGCTGCAGGACATGGCATTGGGCGGTGGTTGGACCGCTGAATTCCGTAACCAAATTGTTCGTTCGGCAATCTCGCTCGGCCGTAAATTTGATTTTGACGAATCGCATGCGCGGAATGTGGCGGAACTTGCCCGTAAATTGTTTCATCAATTTCAGCATGAACATCTAATGGATAATCGGCATGAGGTCATTCTGTTCGTGGCTGCTTTGCTGCATGAAATTGGCTTGATTGTGAATGTGAAAAGCAATCACAAGCATGCGTTGTATCTGATTCGTCATAGTGAGTTGTTTGGTTTGTCAGAGGGTGAATTGCTGCAGGTTGGGCTCGTCGCCCGCTATCATCGTCGCGCCTTCCCGCAGCCCTCCCATGTCGATTATGGATCGTTGTCTCAGGAAGATCGTGTGACCGTTTCCAAATTGGCTGCCCTGCTCCGTCTTGCAATCGCTCTGGATGACACGCGGAGCGGGCGAATCCTGGATATTGAGTGTGTGAATGATGGTCAGCAATTGGTGATTAACGTTCCGGGTGTTGATGATGTCTCGTTGGAGCAGATTGCCATGCGAGAAAATGCAGGTCTGTTTCGAGACATCTTTGGAATGCCTGTACTCTTGCGTGCTCGCAGGTCGTAGGTGTGTTGATGACAGGCACGACGAACACAGAACTGCCCCTCTTTCTTGGATGCCCAGTTTGGGCGTGTGGTCATTGGGGCGGAGAGGTTTATCCGGCGAGAACACCTCGGAAGGATTGGCTGCATTGGTATTCACGGACTTTCAACACCGTTGAGGGAAACAGCACGTTCTATGCGTTGCCCGGTCCCGATGCCATTCAGCGTTGGGTTGAGCAGACACCTGATCATTTTCGATTTGCCTTGAAATTTCCAAGGACAATCTCGCATGAGTTGCAGTTGGAACATTCTCAGGTTGCAACTCGGGAATTTCTTCATCGCATTGAACCTTTGCGGGAGGCATTACGTCTGGGGCCTACGTTTTTGCAGTTGGGGCCGCGATTTGGTCCGGATCGGTTGCCGCTGCTCGCCCGTTTTCTTGGCGATTTGCCGCGGGACTTTGCTTGGGCGGTGGAACTCAGGCACCACGATTGGTTTGATTCGGGTGAGAACGAAAAACGAGTGAATGATCTCTTGCGACACTTGCAAATCGATAAGGTGCTATTCGACAGTCGTCCGCTCTTTCAAGATCCACCAGATGACGAAATTGAAAAAGTCGCGCAGGATCGGAAACCGCGAACACCTGTTCGCCAAACCGTTACTGGAAACCATCCCATGTTGCGTCTTGTGGGACGCAATCGAGTTGAGCTGACTGATCGATTTCTAAACCAGTGGGTCCCAATCATTGCGGGGTGGATTCAGCAGGGTTTGAATCCCTACGTTTTCACTCATGCACCTGATGATCGGTTTGCGGTTGCCTTGGCAAGAAGATTAGCTGGGCGTTTG
>CAXGRW010000119.1:0-10709 GCA_964012125.1 uncultured Rhodopirellula sp. | reverse complement strand
AATTTCAATCCAAAATACGTCACGACCCACAACACAGGAATCATCGCAAACGCTAACAAGCCCGGTTCGATAACGACATTCCCAAATGCGAGGTAAAGAAACGCCAGTGCGGGAAAGATACTAACCAGGTACATCATGAACAGAAAGCTTCTTGTTTTCTCTGTGCTCCAATCGTGTGCTTGCACCCAGAACACCATGGGCGGCCCCCCCATGCCAACAAGCCCTTGAAAAAAACCGGATAATGGGAAAGCAATGATGGCCCAAATCGGGTGAAGGTGCTTTCGCGGTGTGGGGCGGACAAAAATGATCGCGAGTGTCACCAGCAAAACGATCAAGCCCACCAATTGCCGCACAGTTCCCTCATCGACGGAATCCATCCACTGCAGAACGACGATTCCAGTGGGAAGAAATAACACACGTCCCAATCCGGGCCAGACGACCTGCTTCGGTTCGATCGACTCACGCAGGCTCCAAACACCCCAGATATTTTGTGGAATCGTAGCCACAAGCAATGAACATTGGGCTGCGGGAATGCTGTAGCCAAACCACAAAAGTGCAGGCACGATGACAAGCCCGGCTGCGAATCCGGCGGCAGCCTGAACAAAAATCCCAACGCATAAGATTGCGGCGAACGGGAGTAGCGAAAGAATCATCTCAACATCCATGCCGGCATCGTAGCCGAATAGCGTTCAGATCGTCAGCCTACGTCACGGAACTTGAGCCGCTGCTGAGTCAAACGCGAGAACACATGAAGACTGGCTGAGGGTACCCACAAAGCTAGATCTTGGCTGCCGGAAGACGCATTACTTCCAACGACGCTTGGCTTAGACCGATCAAACACAGCAATGAAACGCCAACCGCTTGCCGACAAAGCAACTTCATTTGATTCCTCAACTGCTCTGCAATCTTGCATCACTGCTTGAAAAGCGATCCCTCGACCACCCGAGTCCCCATCACGATCACACAAGATGCGAAAGGCGTTTGGCCGCACACCAATCACAACGGGTCCATCCGGACCGTCAACCTGCAATGCATCGCCGACAGTCACGTCCGATCGATCGTTGATTTGGATGATGCCATCGACTAATTCAGCCTGTAGCCAATTCATCGTTGGTGTGCCAATTGCCTTTGCCACCGCGATTGTTTTCGGCTGATCATAAACTTGCTCGGGAGAGCCTACTTGGATGACCCTACCACCATCCATGACAGCAATTTGATCTGCCATCCGCATCGCTTCGCTACCATCATGTGTGACGTGAACGGTTGTTCCCGGCACGCTCCGATGCCATTGCAGGATATCTTTCTGCAATCGCTGACGCACAGCAACGTCCAAACCCGACAACGGCTCATCCAGCAGCCGCACGGCCGTTTTTTTCGCAACGGCTGTAGCAAGAGCAGCACGTCGCAACTCACCTCCGCTAAGTTGCCTTGGCAACTTGCCCAGCAGCGTCTCTACCCCCGTCATCTGGACAGCATCAGAAACTCGCGACTCCAATTCGAACTTGGAACAGCGTCCCCGCAGAGACAGACGGATCGTTTGTTCCACTGTCAAATGAGGATAAAGCCCGTCATTTTGAAACACCATGGAAACATCACGCTTTCTAGGGGGAACCCTAGTCATGTCGTTTCCATCCATCACAACCTTACCTGTACCCGGGGTTTCTAACCCCGCAATCATCCGCAACGTCGTTGTCTTCCCGCACCCACTAGGTCCCAACAAAACGACATAGGCGCCCGCCTGAATCGTCAAATCGAGATTCTCAATAACCGTTTGGTCACCAAAACTCTTCCTCAAGCCGCAAAGGTGGACGCTAGACATACAATGGAACGATGTGGGAGTTTTATGCAGAACGACCGGCCCAGCCACCGATTTCCGCAGGCGGCGTTGCTTCGGTGCTGGAAGATTCGTCAGGGCGTTCGTTCATGATACATCGGAATTACAGAAGCGGGGCCGCATCAGCAAAAGCTTTGTTCAAGCAGACTGCAACAAAGGCGACGCAATGCGGGAAGAAATGAAGCACAAGAACCCCCACATTCCTTGTTAACAGCCATTACACAGAGACCTGACTTGCAGCAACCCAGCGTTCCACATGTGAAATCACGCAGCGTGAGAGGGAAAGACGCATTACAGTTAGGACGGATGCAACGAGGATTTAACCACCTTCGGTAACGAAATCAGAAATGCAGCGTTTAGGATTGACCGAATACATTTGCCACTTACCGCAACTTTCCGCGATAATCAGGTGGTAGACATTTTTAAAACAGGAGCCACCTGATGAAGACAAAAAAACATTTTAAATGGCTGATATGCTGCATCACAACGGTTGCCATCGCAGCGGCACCAGACGCGTGGTCAGTGCTCGCACAGGACGAGACACCCGCCAAGCCTGCGGCGGACGAGGCAGCGTACACGCCGAAAACAAAACGAGAACTCCAGCGGCAACTTACACCAATGCAGTTCGAAGTTACCCAAAATGAAGGGACTGAGCCTGCGTTCAAAAACCGCTACTGGAACAACAAGAAGAAAGGCGTCTACAAGTGCATTGTGTGCGACCGAACGCTCTTTACCAGCAACACCAAGTACAAGTCGGGAACGGGTTGGCCTAGCTTCTACACGCCTTACAAATCAGACAACGTAGCGTACCGCAAAGACAACAAGTTTTTTTACACTCGCATCGAGGTACACTGCTCACGATGCGAAGCGCACCTCGGACACGTTTTTGATGACGGTCCGAAGCCTTCTGGAAAACGCTACTGCATGAACAGTGCAGCCATGAAGTTCGCTGAGACCCGTCCTGCCAAAAAAACGGCCGAAGACGAGAAGAAGACCAAATAGCAGGACGAAGGCGAACTGCTGACCAATCACATTCAGAACCGCAGGCGTCGTATGCCCGATGCCTGCGATTCTTCATTGCCTGTTGCGTCCCCCCGCGTTGCACTCGCGCATGCCCCCGAAGCCCCTGAGCGGTCACTGGGGCTCGTTGCTTTCAGGCATGACTGCGAAACACCCCGCAGTTACTCAGCGAAATCGCGGCGGCATCTTTCACCTCTGACTAGCTGTGCAAGCCCCTGTACCGCCTGATCCAACAGGCACACGCTAACAGCAGCATTCCCTCGAAGAGGAAAGCCACAAGCCCGAAGCGACCATGACTCGGCTACTCCGATTGCAAAAATGGCCGCAAAGCAGTCGTTTGGGCAAGCATCCTCCCCAACCGGTTGTTCAATTGCCCAAATATCACGCGGACTTCACTGGCGAAATTACCCTTCATCCGGGAACTTTGACGGTGCGTGCAACGGTATTGAAGACTAGATTGTTGTCTTCTTATTCAACATTGCTGTGGAAACCAACATGACCTGCAACCGCAACGCTACTTTATTTTGCCTGATTTCAATGTCTGTCAGTCATCTGTTCATGCCGCTGAGCTTTGCCAAGGCAGATGAACAAACTGGCACCGCACTGCAGAAGCCCGATCCTGCAATGCTTACCATCAATCGAATCTATGATGGATCTGAATTCACGGGGAAGTCATTCTCGGGTAAGTGGCTGTCAGACAAAGACAGCTACTCCACGCTCGAATCGACCGCATCGGGTAGCCAACAGATTGTCGGACACAACGCAGAAACAGACTCGCCTGTAATTCTGGTCACCGCCGATGATCTAACACCGGCACAGGCATCCAGTCCACTCAAGGTCGAAGGATACACGTTCTCACCTGACCAAAGCCTGCTTCTGATCTACACCAACAGCAAGCGGGTTTGGCGCAACAACACTCGGGGCGACTACTGGTTGCTTGACCGTGCAGCAGGGCAACTAAAACAATTGGGCGGCGACATTCCACCATCAAGCATGATGTTTGCAAAGTTTTCCCCCTCAAGTAAGCAGGTCGCTTATGTACATGACAACGACGTGTATGTGGAAGATCTGTTAAGCAACACCATTCAGAAGCTAACCAAACGAGCCAGCGATGCGATCATCAATGGAACCACCGACTGGGTTTATGAAGAAGAATTGGGATTGCGTGACGCGTTCATGTGGAGCCCCGATGGAAAGAGAATCGCGTTCTGGCAGCTCGACACCAGCGCCGTTCCGCAATTCCCTTTAGTCAACCACACCGACTCGCTGTATCCCGAAGTGACCTGGTTTGGTTATCCCAAGGTTGGCCAGCACAACGCGGAATGTCGCGTCGGAATGGTTGAAATCGAAACGGGTGAAACAAAGTTGATCGAACTGCCCGGAGATGCGAGTGAGCACTACATTCCTCGCATGGAGTTTCTTCCCCAAGATCGAGACCTGAATGAGCAGCCGCGGATTCTGATTCAACAACTTAACCGTCTTCAAAACACGAACCGACTATTCCTTGCTGATTTCCGAAGCAGTACCGTTTCGGAAGTCATGGTCGAGCGGGACGCAGCATGGATTGATGTGCACGATGAATTGAATTGGCTGGATAACGCATCGGCATTCACATGGATGAGCGAACGCGATGGATGGCGTCATCTGTACGTCGTGTCTCTCGACGATGGAGCCACAAAGCAGATCACTCGCGGAGACTTCGATGTCATTGAGCTGTTAAAAGTGAATGAGACAGAGGGAATCGCGTACTTTATCGCATCACCAGACGAAGCATCTCAGCGTTACCTTTATCGCGTGAATCTGGATGGAACGGACCTGAAGCGGGTTACCCCTGACGGAGTCGCCGCAACACACAGCTACAAGATTTCACCTGATGCCAAATGGGCAATACACCAAGTTTCCCGTTTTGATGAGCCACCAGCATGGGATTTGGTGACTCTACCTAACCACAAGTCGGTCCGTTCACTTGAGTCAAATGAGGCTCTAAGGAAAACGATCAGCGGCCTGGCCCGAACACCAACCGAGTTCTTTCGAGTCACCCTGCCAACAGATCAAGCAACTGATGGGCAAGATTCGGAACCACTGGAACTGGAAGCATGGTGCATGCTTCCGCCCAACTTTGATAAAAACAAGAAGTACCCTCTGCTGATTTACGTTTACGGAGAGCCTGCTGGCACGACCGTAGTGAATCGCTGGAGCAGCAAGGCCTACCTGTGGCATCAACTGATGGCACAGCAGGGCTACGTGGTGATGAGCTTTGACAACCGAGGCACGAAATCGCCACGCGGAAGAGCATGGCGAAAAAGCATTTATCGTAAGATTGGCATCATTCCACCGGCAGACCAAGCAGCGGCCGCACAGGCCGTCTTGAGAGACCGCACCTACCTCGACGCTGAGCGTGTTGGAATTTGGGGTTGGAGCGGTGGCGGCTCCTCGAGCTTGCATGCCATCTTCAAGCATCCAGAGCTTTACTCGACCGCTGTTGCCGTCGCGCCTGTCCCAAACCAGCGTTACTACGACACGATCTATCAAGAGCGATACATGGGTCTGCCCGATACGAACGTGGAAGGCTTCACCGAAGGATCACCAATCAATTACGCTAAACAACTCGAGGGCAATTTGATGTTGATTCACGGGACGGGTGATGATAACTGCCACTACCAGACACTGGAATTACTCATCAACGAGCTCATCAAGCACAACAAGCAATTCAGCATGATGTCATATCCGAATCGAACGCATTCCATCCGGGAAGGCAAGAATACAACACGACATCTGCGGGACCTGATGACGAGGTACATTTTGGACAACCTGCCACCTAATCCGTCCCCTGCTTCCAATAACTAACCCCGTCCTGCAGAACGCATACCCCATGTCGATCCAACCCGGCTGTCAGTTTGCCAGTGACAACACTGCTGGCATCTGTCCTGAAGCAATGTCCGCAATGACAGAGGCGAACCAAGACTCTGCTAAACCCTACGGAGAAGATCCGTGGACCAAGCGGGCGATCTCGTTGATTCGTGAGGTCTTCGAAGTCGATTGCGATGTTTTTTTCACCTTCAATGGTACCGCAGCCAACGCGCTTGCCCTATCAGCCATGTGCCAATCGCACCATGGCGTACTAGCGCATCGTTGGTCGCACGTTGAGACCGATGAGTGCGGTGCACCTGAGTTCTTCTGTAACGGCAGCAAGATCCTGCTTGTCCCCGGTGAAAACGGGCGTGTCGATGGTGACCGCGTCACGGAAGTGGCTGGAAGCCGAACCGACGTCCACTTCCCCAAGGCAAAAGCACTCAGCATCACGCAGTCCACCGAGGTTGGAACCGTTTACGACCTGGACATGCTTCAAGGAATTGAAGAAAGCGTTCGTCGATGCAACCTGAGTTTCCACATGGACGGAGCTCGCTTTGCAAATGCCATGGCAACGCTTGGTGTCGCACCGAGCGAAGTGACGTGGAGACGGGGAGTCGACGTGCTGTGTCTTGGTGGCACCAAGAATGGAATGGCTGTGGGTGACTGCGTTGTGTTCTTCAATCGTGAACTCGGCCAGGAATTCGAATATCGCTGCAAACAAGCCGGACAACTTGCGTCGAAGATGCGTTTTCTATCAGCACCGTGGGTAGGATTGTTGACAGACAACGTCTGGCTTCGCAACGCACAGCACGCCAACGCAATGGCTCAAAAACTGGCCAAGGGACTCGAGCAACTCGGTATCCGCATCGCAGCCCCCGTTGAGTCCAACGCAGTTTTCGCTGACTTGACAATCGAGCAAACGACAGCCGTTCGAAAACTTGGCTGGATTTTCTATGAATTCGACGGCATTGGAACACCGCGTCTTATGTGCTCATGGAAGACGACAAGCACTGAAATTGATGCATTTTTGTCTGACTGCAAACGAACCCTGGCTGCGCATCCCTGATGCCCAAAACGAAATTGCGACTTGGGTTAATATCGAGATCACAAAGAAGAATCCTCAGCCATTAGCGAGGTAGCTTGTCTGGCAACTCCCACCACCCTAACCACTTCGCACCAACCCAAGGGATTTTAAGCCGAAGACATTTTGGTGACGGAGTGGACGCTGCTCAAGAGACTCGAGTATCCAACCTGCCACAGCATCCTTCGCCAACAGAATAAATAACATGTCAATCAGTTTGTTAATCATTGCCTTGCTGTGCTTCATGTCGCTTCTATCACTTGGAATTGCGATCATGGTCGTCCGCGCTTTACGTCCCGCAAAACCCGATGCAAAGGCGGCACATGGCCCCAGTGCCCCTGACAGCATTCTCGACCCTCACATCAACGTTGACAGCCTGGCAACAAGCACGAGCCAGCTTGCCTCAAAGACGGACGCCGAAACGATCAACCCTTATCAGCACGCACCGCAGCCGTGCATACTGCGAGACCGTAGCCATCCACCAACACGACATGAACAACAGCGTGAAACGGAAGCCTGATGCAGGCCAGCAAGTGCCCAAACAAGCTCCGCTGTGCTTTAACCAACTGCTAGTGCTCAATCCAGACTCACACGGCCACCAAGCTAAATCGCCGTTCCGAAAAGGTTCCTACACGCCCAATAGCAATGCAGGACGATGTAGACTTGCTAACGACATTGCGTTCTCGTTCAGCATTAAGCCCGTGAGACATGAATTTGAATCTGAGCGAAGTAAGCTGATTGACACAGAGAGAGAGTCGACGGCAAGCCAACGAGGGCGTGAGCGGATATACTTTACGGAACAGCCCACTCTGCACTTACGGCCCTGATCATACTGTTCTGATCATACTGTTCTGAGTTCTTACGCGACGGCACTACCGCTGACGGTCTAATTCGTCCCCTCGACACTGATCCCCCCCACGGAAAACATACTCAAATGCTTCTGATTCGTTTCACCGACCGATGTGATCTGCCAGTGCACAAGACTGTCTGTCAGTGGCTTTGCACACTGCCCTTGACGTTGACCCTGTTTGCCTTGGCAACGTCTTCCCATCAAACGGTCACCGGTGCTGAGGCAGCTACAAAGTCTCGTCCCAACATCGTGATGATTGCGATCGATGACTTGAATGATTGGGTCGAACCATTGGGCGGGCACCCTGACGTCAAGACTCCAGCGATGAAACGTTTGGCAGAGCGTGGGCTAACCTTCACCAACGCCCATTGCCAAGCACCGCTTTGCAATCCAAGTCGAACATCATTGATGACAGGGAAACGCCCCACATCCACAGGAATCTACGGGCTGAGTCCGTGGATTCGAAACGTCCCCGAATTCAAAGACTTGGTAACGCTACCGCAGCACTTTTCCGAGCATGGCTACCGCACCTTGATTGGTGGAAAGATCTATCACGGTGGCAACGGTCGAAAAAAAATGAAGGGACAAAAAAAGAATGAAGAATGTGACGTCTGGGGGCCAAACGCTTCAGTCGGGGCAAGACCCAAGGCCAAGTTGATTCCACCCACTCCAGGTGGCAATCATGGGCTTATGGACTGGGGCACCTTTCCACACCAGGACGAAGACAAAGGTGATTGGAAAATCGCCTCATGGGCAGTCGAACAAATCGACCAAATGCCAACCGACAAACCATATTTCCTATCCGTTGGTTTTTTTCTGCCGCATGTTCCCTGCTACGCAACGCAAAAGTGGTTCGACCTGTATCCAGATGAAACTCTAACCATGCCGCCTATCTTGAAGGGTGATCGGGACGACACCCCCAACAGTTCCTGGTATATCCACTGGGATCTACCAGAGCCACGGACGAGCTGGCTCGAGCAGAACAAGCAGTTACGTCCTTTAGTGCGATCGTACCTAGCCTGTGTCAGCTTTGTAGACAGCCAAGTAGGCAGAGTGCTCGACGCGATCGAAAGATCGCCCCAAGCTGATAACACAATCGTTGTTCTCTGGAGCGACCACGGTTACCACCTCGGCGAGAAAGCCATTTCAGGAAAGAACTCGCTGTGGCGTCATTCAACTCGTGTCCCCCTGATTTTCGCGGGCCCTGGGATACCACGCGGTACAAAATGTGATCAACCGGCTGAACTGTTGGATCTCTATCCGACCCTCAGTGGCCTTGCCGGCCTGCCTGGCAATATCCAGACGGAAGGAATCAGCTTGGAGCCTCAAATCGACGATCCCGGCAAATACCGCCAAAGACCTGCGATGTGCACTCACAACGCGGGCAATCACTCAATCTGCGACCAACGCTGGCGATTGATCCGCTACGCCGATGGCCAATCGGAACTTTACGACCGCAAAAGTGATCCGTGGGAGCACAATAATCTGCTCAAAGACACCCCCTTCTACAAAGACAAAGGCAAGCTTTCTCGCCAAACAACTGAAGCAGTGGACAGATTGCTGCAGTATTTACCTGAGCAGGAGCTTCCCTTGGCACCAGGCAGTAGGGCACGGATTCTTGAAAAGCGAGACGATGGTTTCTACTGGCAGGAAAAGAAAATCGTCCCTGAAGATCTCGTTGATTGAATTTCGGTGCGAAATGGAAGCACGCCGAAAGTGGTGGTTTGCCTGATTTTTACGTGCTCCGTCACCCCAGGGTGATGCGAGCCGCGTCCCTGACACTACCAACCTCTGGCAGCAACCCCCGCCACTGGCGATTCATTGACAGATTTAGGCGGGTTGCCGAATCGTAAAAATCCTTCGATAGTACCTGTCCATCGCGTCGGCGTTTCTGACTCGATGTACAAGATTTTCGTCCCGCCCATACCATCTTTAGAAGTAAAGAGTTCGCGATGAGTGTTTTGGTAACCCAACAAGCTCCTGATTTCACCGCACAAGCCGTCATGCCTGATGGCCAGTTCAAAGAAGTCTCCCTCAGCGACTACAAAGACCAATACGTCTTGTTGTTCTTCTGGCCATTGGACTTCACGTTCGTCTGTCCCACAGAAATTATCGCATTCAGCGATCGCGCGAAAGATTTTGCTGATCTTGGCGTCCAGATTTTGGGCGTTTCGATCGACAGTCATTTCACGCACCTTGCGTGGACCAACACTGCTCGTGATCAGGGTGGAATCGGCAAGACTGACTATCCTTTGATTGCCGACCTGAACAAGCAGATTTCACGCGACTACGACGTACTGCTTGACGGTGGCGTTGCCCTTCGCGGCCTGTTCCTGATTGACCAAGCTGGCGTAGTTCGACACCAGGTTGTCAACGATTTGCCACTGGGACGAAGCGTCGACGAAGCTTTCCGAATGGTGCAAGCGCTGCAATACTTCGAGAAGAACGGTGAAGTATGTCCAGCGAACTGGAACGAAGGCAGTCGCACGATCAAACCCGACGTCGACCAGAGCAAAGAGTTCTTTTCGGCTGAATACAGCGACTGATCTCAAAAACTGTCGTCTAACGCAATCGCCAACCCACACCTGCGTTCAAGCGAACGTGCGGTAGGCGATTGCAGGCGGATCACTGCAATTCAATTCGAGCTTCCCTGACGTTACCGGACGGACCATGTGGATCACCAACCAACTCGGCGTGGCAAGCTGGACCGATGCCGGTACCGAATGGGAACTTGATGCGAGAGGCGGACAAGCGATCTGTCTGGGGTGGCCTAATGAAGCCGCAGTAAGCTTCAAACCGGTAGACGACAGCACGCTTCCCGCAGCTGACGAGCAATTTGTGCGCGGCCGCTGTTGGAATGTTAATTATCCACAAGCCGACCATCGGCTTGCTTTGAGAATCGCGTTCGAGCCCATCGAAACGACCGCGGATAGCATGCTGCTTGAGGCGACCATTTCGATCCAAACCGATCTGCTCGATTCTCATCCAAAGATTGATATCCACTCTGACGCCAGGTCAATCAAAACGCTTACCGTGCCCGGTGCTTCCGAGCACCCTGCGAGTCAACCCGG
>CAXGRW010000118.1:0-10723 GCA_964012125.1 uncultured Rhodopirellula sp. | reverse complement strand
GATGTGCCGGCACGGTACATCACCGGATATGTGGTAGATGAGTACAACTCGGATGCCGAATCATGGGTCGCTCGCAACCTGGACGCTCATGCATGGGTCGAAGCGTACGATGAAAGCACCCAAAGTTGGGCTGCAGTCGAGTCAACGCCAGGCAGGCAATACCTGACCATCACCAGCGACGACCAGTCGGATGATGGCGATGGAATTTTCGACGTTTTCTACAGCGGCGGTGATAACTACGGAGATACGTTCCTGGGTCGATCCATCGGCTGGCTCCTGTCCATTCGAATCACCGATCCGCTGAATATTTTGTTTCGCGTTGCGCAATTACCACTCTTTTGCGTGGCGGTCTTTTTGCTTTGGACCAAGTTCTTGCGGCCAACCCGCGGTGAACATCGTGACATTGATATCGCCAGCAGACGAATGCTGAAACAGGCCGATCGGAAATGCAAGAAGCACGAACTGGTGCGAAGACGGAGTGAAACACTGAATCAGTTCGCAGATCGAATCGAAGCTTTCTGTGCTTCCAAAGACAGACACATGGCTTCCAAAGACAGACACATGGCTTCCAAAGACAGACACATGGCTTCCCAAGACAGACACATGAATCAGTCTGATCACCTGAGTCTTCAAGCATTACCAAACTGGTATCGCCAGTTTGCAAGTGCAAGATACCAAGGGATGCGTCCGTCTCGCCTGGCCTAGGCTCCGAACAGGTTCACAGCACGAAATTTCTTCACGCGATTGTCCAACATGCTCACCTACTGCCCTACCCCATTGCAGCAGTGAGGTTCAACAAGTTGATACCAAAACTAGTTTGCGCAAGCCACTAACCTGATGGCAACAATCAGAGAAATCGCGTCAAACCGAGCCACGATGGTCCCACGATCCACGGCTTCTAAGGGTATTATGTCTGACAAACGCACTCAAACATTCAATCAAACGAACGTATCGTAAGCTGATAGATCAGAAACCGGGGGACTGCCGGGCGGCAACTTCAAGCGAAAGCAGATCCCCGACCCATGTTCACCGTCACGAATCTCGATTGCCCCACCATGCTCTCGCATGATCTTGGCACTCACGGGCAAACCGAGTCCCGTGCCACGCATACCTTTACGCGATTCGAACATTGAGAAGATCTTGTCGCGGTCTTCTTCAGCGACTCCTGGCCCATTGTCCACCACGTCCACGATCCAACCATCCAAAGTATCGTACGACGTACTGACAAACACTTTTGCTTGGTTGGGTTCGGATTCTGAATCCTCAACATCAGATTCTTCGTCGCTTCGATCATCGCGGTTTGTCAACACAGAAGTGGCATCAATCGCATTGGTCACCAGATTCAGAATAGCGCGATGCATTCCGTCTTGATCAAACTTAGCTTCCGGAATCGACTCATCGAGATGCTGCCCAAGCATGACGTTCATCTCTTTCGCACGTGTTTGCATCAACTCAACGACATCACGGACGGTCTCATTCAGATCTGCCCTCACCAACTCAGGTTCACGTTCTTTCGAAAAGGTAAGCATATCCATCACAAGATTTGAGATTCGATCCTGATTCCGGTCAACAATTCCCCATCCTTTTCGGACTGCATCAGTATCATCACGCTTGAGTCCGGCTTCGATCAGATAACTTCCGCCGCGGATTCCCTGCAGAATGTTTTTCACGTGATGCGAGAGTGTCGCGATGGTTTGCCCCATGGCAGCCAATCGCTCACTTTGGACCAGCGCTGAGTAGTAGAACGTATCTTCAATCGCCAAGGCAGCTTGATGGCCAATGGCAGTGATCAAACGCAGGTGATCGTCAGTAAACTTGAGTTGGTGGCCAGATTCAATGAGTTTTCCTGGCGAGGTATAAGTGTCGACATAGATGGCTCCAACGATGTCATAGCGTCCTTGCAATGGCACGCACAACGCTTCCCGAACACCCGCTTGCACAATCGAAGCGGCCGCATCGAATCTCGAGTCATCGCGAGCATTGCTGGTGCGCACGCCCTCCTTTTTTTCCAACACAAAATCAAGAATGGTATGACTGATTGAGATCCGCCGGTCTTTTGCATCTAGCCCCGCTCGGTCACACCGTGCTGCTGGCTGTAGCAAACGTGTTTCCGGATCTCGCAACATGACACAGCCTCGATCGGCTTCAACCCAATCGAACACAAGGGTCAAAATACGGTTGAGCAGTTCATTCAGATCATCTGTTCGTCCAACAGCGATGGCCGTCAGGTACATGACCTCGAGCGAACGATCACTTTCGGATTCCCTGGGTGGCCCAGGGATCAATTGCGAATCTGCACCGGATCTTGACAAAGAGGAGACGATTCTGCTGCCGTCTTCCTGACTCTTCAGGACGATATCAATTCCGTGAGCAGCGTCCATTTCACGAGGCTGGCCAGCCCCTGTGAAGATCATCAGAGTTTCTCCAATTTCAACGCGATCGCCGCTCCGCAGAAGATGCTTGGAAACAAGGTCGCCGTTGACCCGAGTCCCATTGCTGCTGTTCAAATCCAACAGTTCCCACGTCCCATCCTGCTGCACGCGGACCTCGGCATGCATCCTTGACGCCTCGGAATCAAACAACTGAATATCGCTACCAGCTTCCCGCCCCACCCGCAAAACGGACTCTGAGAGCTGGAAATGGCGGCCCTGGTCCCGACCGCGAACAACAAACAGAGACGGCATGAGAATCCCGAAAACAATCGTGAATAACGACAAAACAAATCTTTGGACCGCTTGTGGCAGCACACCCGTACCAGACAGGTTGCGAGCCGTCACCAACGAGTCATAATATACACTTCCCGCGGATCCCAATCAGGTTACGATGAGCCGCTGCGTTGCGTTTTTTGTTAGCAGCTATCTTGTGCTCATTTTCCAAAAAAGTGTTGGTTTACAGCGTAACCTTCCGCCAACCGGTAGTGAATAGATACAACGGTAAGCACTTCCCACTTCTGGCCAAAACAGAAAACGCTCGCCAGATCGAACTCCCATCCATCTCCCGCCAGTCCACAGGTTCTGATTTGGTCCAGCCGCCTCCCATCGAATCCCAAAACGATCCCGCCGATGCTACGGCCCTCGTCACCGCCTGCGAGAAGATTCGCGAACAAGTTGGAAGAGTCGTGGTCGGACAGGATGCCGTCATCGAACAACTGCTGATTGCCATTCTGGCTCGCGGTCACTGCCTATTGGAGGGCGTCCCCGGCCTCGCGAAGACATTGATGGTTCACACTCTCGCAGATTCAATGGACCTTTCGTTCCGCCGCATTCAGTTCACACCTGACTTGATGCCCGGTGACATCACCGGCACCGAGATCATCCAGGAAGACCCTGAAACAGGTCGTCGTAATTTTGTCTTCGAACGTGGCCCTGTCTTTACACAAATGCTGCTGGCTGACGAAATCAACCGAACCCCACCGAAAACCCAAGCCGCATTGCTCGAGGCAATGCAAGAGCATGCAGTCACAGCGGCCGGGCATACCTATGTGCTCGATGAGCCCTTCTTCGTGCTAGCCACCCAAAATCCAATCGAGCAGGAAGGCACCTACCCTCTACCCGAAGCTCAAAGAGACAGATTTCTGTTCCATGTGGTTGTTGATTACCCAACCCGTGACGAAGAAGGGGAGATTGTGGACCGTACAACCTCTACCTTCAACAGCTCTGTTGAAGCAGTTGTCTCTGGCGATGAAATTATCCAATTTCAACGAACCGTCCGAAGAGTCCCCCTGCCACCTCACGTGAAAGACTGGGTGCTTGACGCCGTCCGTGCAGTGCGTCCAGCAGATGAAAAATGCAAAGGTTGGGCGAAGGAACTGATCGAATGGGGTCCAGGCCCACGCGCAAGTCAACAATTGGTGCTGGCAGCAAAAGCCCGAGCGTTGTTGCAAGGAAGATCGCATGTCACCATTGACGATGTCGAAACCTTGGCGCACCCCGTCCTGCGCCACAGAATCGTTCCCACCTTCGCAGCCGAAGCGGATGGTATCACTGTTGATGACCTGATCACCAGATTAGTCAAAGAGCAAGCGGTAGCGCCAGCCAAGGTGCTGTAGACAAAGGTGCTGTAGACAAAGGTGCTGTAGACCAAGGTGAGCTGCGAATTCACTATTGCCCGCTGAGGGTGGCAACCGGAGCATCGAACATTGTTCGATACTTAACGCAAATTCAGCACCCGGCGAATACGGGACGCGACCGCTGGATCACGCTCGTCACCCAAGTGCGTCTGCAGACGCCCAGCGATGGCAGGATCGTCCATGCTTCCGAGACTTGCAACCGTTCGCAATCGAACGTCTCGGTCCGCATCTTGTAGCAACAGTAACAGCCAAGGACGGGGCTCGATCACGCTGGTACTGGTTAAAGCATCAACCAACTCAAGTTTCTGGTTGATGTCACCGGTAAAAATTCTTGTTGCGATCGCGATCGCGGTGCCGTCAAAACCTCTCGAAACAAGCTCCAGCTTCGCCTTCTCGCGAAGTGCTGCATGCGGACTTCCCAGCCAACGCATCACCGAGGCATCATCGAACGTGCCCATGGGGGAATCAACCAAAGTGACCTGTGCATTCGCATCGATTGCCAATGAGTTACTAACGCCAGCACGATGCACCGACTGATCCGCCTGAAAACCACTCGAGCTGCCAGCAGAATCAGGCATGGAGCTACCAGCAACGTCCGCCAACTGAACAACTTCATTCTCGCCGATCAACTGCAACCTGTTCGCTCCTGACTTATAAACCGTGGGCATAGCCTCCGATCTGCTAGCGGTTGAGAGATTGGCACCCGCTTGTGTTGATTCAGCACTCCCGAAGGAGACGCCCGACGTTACGCCCGCGATCATGTTTGATCGTGTTCCCGAGCCCCCCTCTGTAATCTTTCGGGCAACAGTTTGAGTGGGCGGCCAAGTTGTCCACTCGTCGACGGATTGTATCCCGTCCACTGGCAATGGTCCGCCCTGAACATCCAGCCGCCCAAACTCGTCTGAACCTGATTCTGCTAAGGCAGTGGTTTGCTCGGGCCGCCCGGAGAGCGACAACAGGTTGATCGCATTGGATGCACGCTCTGGCAGATCCCCAGTGGTATCAGGGTGCTCCACAGTGAACAACAATGTTTGCTGCATTAAGCTTGTTCCCCAACCAGTGCGATGATCAGGCAGCTCAATCGCGATGCCTCTCACAGCTTCAATCAGTAATTTGTGCCGGGACTTCTCATCCTCCAGTGGCAATACTGTCCAATTATTCTGGGCGGTTCGCAACAGTTCATAACCAGCCCTTGCGACTCCAGCATCTTCGTCGGCCATGCTATTGACCAGTGGTTCAACGCTAAACACTCCCAACTCAGCGATCTGTCCCAAACGTTCAATTTTTTGGCTGGTCCCAAGACCATCAAAGTCGGCTAATAGACGCCCAGCCAACCAGCGTTTGCTCTGGCTTGCCAAAGCAAGGATCCCACCAGTCGCGATCGTGACCAGAACGAAAACCTGTATCGCCCGTACCAAAGCGCGGCGTCGTGTGTTTTTCTCCTTGCGAGCTACACGAGCAAACGGGTTTTCCGACAGATCACCAAATTCCATTCTGGGGTCAGTCACGTAAGAGTCATGAAAAGATAATGTCGTCGAACGAGGGCGGATTGTCGCGGTCAACTCACCCCCGTCGCAAGATCACTTCCGCAGAAAGCTAGCATTCTGGCGGCCGCGTGAACCCGACAGCCACCGAAACCTGCACTCGGGCTGCAAAAATGATACCCGCACGATGGATTCTCCTAGATCAGTCGCCGCTAATGCGGCAAACGAGCTCGGATTCACTCTGATTGCAGGTCGCGTTTTGATTCTGAACATTCTTCCAACATGACCTACCTTCTGTTTCCATGCGACTGAGATTACAACAGGTGTCTGTGCTTTGGTGTTAACATCGCGTGAGTTTGTCGGACCCCCAATTATGAATTTTGAGTCGCACCTCTCGGAGATCGCCTCCGCAGACTGCTTAACACATCGACCAGTCGATTCAGATGCCTGTGCGGATCCATTTGAGGCAACGCTATCTGCGCTGCGTGCCCCTCTCGATTACCCTGCCATGACCGATGCGATCGTGCCGGGTGACACGGTGGCTATAGCCGTGGACCCGAACACGCCACAGATTTCACAGATTCTTTCAGCAGTCCTACAACTGCTTCAGGAAAGTGACGCTGACGGCATCAGCGTCGTGGTCGGTGACGAGGCACTTCCTTCGACAATGCAAGCGATTGCGGAGGTTGTGGGAGATGCTGCCGAAGTAGAAATTCACCAGCCTACGAATCGCGAGGCACTACGCTTCCTGGGGCCTGATGCTTCTGCATATCCCATCTACCTGAACCAATTATTAGTCGACGCAGACTTTGTTTTACCGATCACATGCAGCCGCTGTGGTGATCTTGATTGCCAAAGCGACTTGTACGGATTTTTTCCAGCCTTCTCAGATTCTGCATCCCGACTTCGCTTAATGAATCCTCCGCGGGAAGGGGGGAAAGAGGTTGCTATAGAGGCCCCTGCAGAAGCTGCGGACCCCAATGAACCGGCCATGCTATTGGGTGCTCAGTTGATGCTCAGCGTCACCTCAAGCGATTCGGGAGAGGCAGCGGAGATTTTTTCCGGAACAAAAATCGGGATTCGCAAGCGACTGCAAGAACTACGTCACATTCCGCAAGGCAATTCATCACCCTCGCTGGTCGTGGCCTCCCTCGATGGAAACCAACAGCAACAGACTTGGCAAAACGTAACGCGTGCAGCGGCAGCGGCAGCCCGGCTTGCCGACACGAGCGGCACCCTCGTTTTGTGGACCAATCTTTCAGATTCTCCCAATGGTTGTCTGCTGAGAGTCTCTGACGACACAGCAGAACTAGGCAAGTACTCCGAAACATCTGCTGAAGAAGAATTACCGTTTTGGGACCCCACCCTCACTCCAGCCTACACTCTGCGCAAGCTGGCTCAGGAATACCGGATCCTGTTGCATAGTGAACTTCCACCCGAAGAGGCGGAAGCACTTGGTATTGGGACAATTCAATCCGGCGACGAACTCACAAACCTGACCCGTTCCTTTGCCCATTGCAGCATCCTTCGGGCTGCAAGTTTCTGTGGAGCAACGTACAACTGGCCGGAAAGAGCTTTCTAGCGTCATCACAACGAACTCGCGTT
The DNA here is from genome assembly GCA_964012125.1 of uncultured Rhodopirellula sp. Classification (GTDB taxonomy): domain Bacteria; phylum Planctomycetota; class Planctomycetia; order Pirellulales; family Pirellulaceae; genus Rubripirellula. The sequence goes on along the minus strand of CAXGRW010000118.1, from coordinate 3,565 downwards.
CCGCGCAGCATCCGACGACGAGCAAACGCGGCGGACGACACGCCGGCAAAATCGCTATGACCAGTTCTTTGACGTAGCAGCATCTGCATCGGATGATTTGCAACGGCGTGGAACCAAGACATGGCTCTGCCTAGATGAACTTGTATCCGACTGAACTTCTCTACGACTGGGCTTCCAGTTCCCTGCACTTCTGAGTCACTGCACTTCTGAGTCACTGCACTGGCCGAATTGATGGGCTTTTCCGGTCATACGGCATTTACGTCTCGCGACGTCGCTTGTGAAGATTGGTCGACCTTTTTGATTAGCAACAGTGTGGCGACCACGTAGCGTTTACCGATAGGCACATCAGGCGGAGACCGTACCTGCACGCCAAGTAGAGTTGCCGCTGCCCCGCTGATGGATCGCACCTCCCTGCCGAGTGTTCGTCGAGAAAAGGCTTTTCTTGACGACACCATGCCCCATCCTGTTGGATACCCTTCCCTGTGATGTTGAATACACCATCCACGGTGGCCAATGCGCGCATTGCCGCCGTCCATGACGCCGAAAACTGCTCTGACTATCTACTGGTTTGCGAGGCGACTGCTTCATCCCTCAGCGAGGGGACGTGGCGTTTTTCGTTGGAATCTTCCGATGGGCAACCGGTCTTCGATGCAGGCGATACTGATCTAGGTGATTTGAATCGCCTGACCCTGCTCGCCGCGGTACGTGGTCTTGAATCGATCGACGGTCCGTCATCGGTAACACTGCTCAGCCACAACCGTTACCTGGTTCGCTCACTCTCTGATTCGCTACCTCGTTGGCGAGAGAACAATTTTGTGTGGGAGCATTTTGGTCGCCGCATCGATGTACAACACGCTGATTTGTGGCGTCGTGTTGATCGTGCGTTGTGCATTCATCGAGTAGAAGCCTGCTTGGTTTCTTCTCGTTTGGTAAGCGTGGGGGCATCGCCTAGCACGCCGCTAGATGAAGAAAACCCGAGTTTTTCGGACATCCGTGTCGATTCACCGCACCGGAGGGCTGGAGCCCCACGAGGGGGTCACGGCCCCACCGATCAGCTTCGTCGTTGGCTCCTTCGTGGCAACGCGGCCGATGGCCCTCAGGAATCACGACGGCGATTCACTGCCAAGGATTTAATTGAGTCGCGCTGACCGCAGGCGATGCCCCCCGATCCTCGATCAGTTCACTCGTTAACCCGTTTCATTTTCCCTGACGCCGCGTTAGCGGATCACATATGCACACTCAAGTCTCCCTTACCAGCATCGGCCAGCTAATTGACGGTACCCACGAAAACCCCTCGAGCGTGCTAGGGCCCCACCCAGTGGAGTACCTTGGGGAGGCCGCAGTTGCGGTTCGTACTTACCTGCCTCAAGCGAAAGCCGCGTGGATCATTGATCGCCAAAGCGGGCTACGGCGTCCGATGCGAAGGCTGCATCCAGCAGGTTTTTTTGAAGCGATCTGCCACGGGGAGGTCGACGCGACACCTCCAGCAGATCAAGATGTCGCGCGTGGAAAAGCAAGCCTATCCAGATACCGTATCCAGATGACAGACAAGACCGGCGAAATTATCGACATGCAAGATCCGTATGCCGCACCGTCAATCTTCAGCGACCTCGACCGGCACTTGATCGGCGAGGGTCGGCACCATCGACTTTACGAACGCTTGGGTGCCCAGCCGCGGATTATCGACGACGCCAACGGCGTAAATTTCTCCGTTTGGGCACCGAATGCGAAATGCGTCCAACTCGTGGGCGACTTCAACAATTGGGATGGTCGCCAACACAATGCGAAACCCCTTAAACACGTCGGAATATGGGAACTGTACATCCCTGAAGCCAAGGTGGGCGACAAGTACAAATATCGCATTTTGAATCTCAACGATGAGTGGGTCGACAAGAGTGACCCGCTCGGATTCGCGGCAGAACTGCCGCCGCTGACCGCGTCAATCGTGTCTGATCTACAAAACTATCAATGGGACGATAGCGTCTGGATGGGCAAACGGCGTGACAGTGATCCGCGTCAAGCTCCCATGAACATTTATGAAGTCCACCTGGGCAGTTGGCAGAAAGGCCCCGGACGCACCCACGGTTGGTTGGATTATCGAGATCTCGCGAAAAAACTGGTCGATTACTGCCACCGCATGCACTTCACGCATGTGGAATTGATGCCGATCACCGAGCATCCCTTTTCCGGCTCTTGGGGTTATCAGACTGTCGGCTACTTTGCCCCCACATCTCGCCATGGTAGTCCGGAAGACTTCATGTACTTTGTTGACTACATGCACCAGCATGGACTTGGGGTGATTGTCGACTGGGTACCAGCGCACTTCCCCAAAGATACTCATGGATTAGCGAAGTTCGATGGCTCTGCTCTTTACGAACATGCCGACGTACGCCAAGGCGAACACCCTGACTGGGGTACGCTCATCTTCAATTACGGCCGAAACGAAGTCCGAAATTTCCTGATCGCGAATGCGTTGTTCTGGTTAGATAAATATCACATCGATGGACTGCGTGTTGATGCCGTGGCATCCATGCTGTATCTCGACTACAGCCGCGAGAATGGACAATGGATTCCGAATCGAAATGGTGGGCGAGAAAACCTTGAAGCGATTGAGTTCTTGCGAGAATTCAATGAAGTAGTTCAGGACAAATATCCGGGCGTTGTGACGGCGGCCGAAGAATCAACGGCTTGGCCCGGCGTATCACGTCCCACCGAAGATGGCGGGCTTGGGTTCACATGTAAGTGGAACATGGGGTGGATGAACGACACCTTGGATTATTTCCACAAGGAACCAGTCCACCGCAGCCATCATCAGAACGATTTAACGTTCAGCTTGATTTATGCATTCACCGAAAACTTCATGCTGCCGCTATCGCACGATGAAGTGGTCCACGGCAAAGGTGCAATGCTAAGCCAGATGCCGGGCGATCTGTGGCAAAAGTTTGCAAACCTGCGACTGCTTTATTCCTACATGTGGACACACCCAGGCAAAAAGCTGCTGTTCATGGGTGGCGAATTCGGACAGTGGAACGAGTGGAACCACGATGATGGGCCCCAATGGGAACTGCTTGATTTTGAAAATCACCGAGGCGTCCAGCAAATGGTTGCCGACCTCAATCGGATGGTGGTTGAAAATCCCGCACTCCACCAACTCGACTTCTCCGAGGATGGCTTTGAATGGGTCGATTGCCTAAATGCCCGGGACAGCATTCTTATCTACCTGAGAAAAGGCCTTGACGGTGCACCGCCACTGCTTGTTTGTGCAAACATGACACCTGTGGTTCGTTACGACTACGAGGTCGGCGTACCGTGCAGTGGCTACTGGAAAGAAATTTTCAACAGCGATAGCACCACCTATGGCGGAACCAACATTGGGAATTTCCCTGGCAGAGACACAACTGGACGCGGCCACCACGACCGCCCCGATAGCATCTTGGTGAATCTGCCACCACTCGCGACCACTATATTCCGACTCGAGAACTAAACCGCAACTCAAGTCGCAAAGGAGTTGCCAAGTTCACTCCGCCCGCATTGCCCATTCTTCCCCATCTCCGTCGACTTCCTT
>CAXGRW010000117.1:0-10800 GCA_964012125.1 uncultured Rhodopirellula sp. | reverse complement strand
GCTGAGTCACCGCTGCTGAGTCACCGCTGCTGAGTCACCGCTGCTGAGTCACCGCTGCTCTGCTCATCGAGGATCAAACGCGTTCGTTCTGCCTCTGTGATACTGCCACGCTGTCGACGGGAAAGCACCCAGACGACACCTCCGAGGGCTGATAAGGCAGCCAAAATAGGCCACTCATAACTGCTCATAGAAAATGCTACGGGGCTTTGGGGAATCAGCATGGCTAGCAGGATCAGCAGTGAACCAATCATGGCAGTCCCGATCAGCACCCACGTGAGTGCTGAAATCGATTTGCCACTGCGACGCAGGATGACAGATAGTGACAGCGTCACGCCCAAGAAGGCCAAAGCGATGCAGGCGGATCCTACGTTGACCAGGACCAGCACTGCAGGTTTGCCAAGAAAGGCACCGGCCACGGTGATCAAAGCTGCGAATAGGATTGCGAGTGCGGGAGTTCCGAAACGGGCATGCGGGCGACCGAAGGCCGGATGGATCACGTGACCTCGCCCCATGGCAAATAGCACACGCGTCCCTGACAGGAAAAAACCATTCCAGCTGGTCAACAGACCAACCAAAGCGACCAGCAGAACCATTCGCGCGAGTGCTGGCGACTCAAATGCTTTTTCAAATGCAGCAGCGGTCGGAAGGTCCTCGCCTTGTATGCTCGCGAGCGGCGTTACCATTGCAACTGAAAGAATGACCGCAGCGTAGAAACATGTGGCACCGATAATGGACCACAGCAGGACTCGGCCCAGTTTGTTCGCTGATACACTGTCGGTTCGTTCTTCCGCAGCTTGTGGAATTGTATCAAAGCCGACGAACCAGAAAGGGACGGTGATAAATACTGCCAGCACACCTTTCAAGCCAGTTTGCCCTTCAGCGGAACCAAACATCGGTTCCAGGTTGGCGAAGCTACCGTTTGTGATTCCAGCGATGACAAACGAAGCGGTGCACGTCACCAATAGCAGGGTGAGTATTGATTGCAGAATGGTCGCCATGCCGACACCGCGAAAATTGACGAACGCGATCAGGGCAGTCAAGCCAGCAGCGAGTAGCAGGTGTGACAGATAAACCGTTTCATCTTGAATCACGTAGAGAGGCCAATAATCAAATGGCATCAGGTAGGACAACACAATCCCGATCGAAACAGCTTCAAAAGCTGAAACGGAAAGATATCCGAAGGTCAGGAACCAGCCAATTAAGAACGATTCGCCTGTTCCGAATGCTTTGTAGGCATACGCGACTTCTCCGCCAGAGACAGGAAGCATTTCCATGACCTTTGCGTAGCAAAAACCAATCGCCAGCATCAGGGCACCACCTAACGCAAATGCGAGGATTGCTCCGCCTGGTCCTGCATTTTCCAGCCAGCCTTTAACTCCGGTTAACCAACCCACCCCAATCATGGAGCCAAAAGCAAGTGAAAAGAACCCAAACTTGCCGATGGCTTTTTGTAATTGTGGTCGTTGATTCATGTGGTTGAGAATGTCAGGAAGAGAACATCGCCTTGGCGATTCAATCGCCAAGGCGTGTCCCTTGTGGTGATGGGAATTGACATCAACGCTGTGCGGCGACGTCAATTCAACGGTTGGAAATCATGATGTCAGTGCCACTGTTTCCCGCTTTTCCATGACGGAGTTCAGGCACTGATCAAAAATGTCAATCGCTTCATCAATCTCGCTGCGACTGACATTTACTGGTGGTATCCAGCGAATCACATTTCCGCCTATGCCGCAGGTCAGCAGCATCAAGCCCCGGTTGAGGCATTCATGTTGCAAATTGGTAACGAATTCCTTGTCAGGTCCATGCTCACCGATCAGTTCGACACCAATCATGAGTCCCGGTCCCCGTACATCCGTGCGGTATGACAAGCGGGAGAGGCAATCGCGAAGACGATTCGACAGGTATTCTCCCTCACGACTCGCATTCTCGATCAGATGTTCGTCACGGATCACTTGCAAGGTGGCCAATCCGGCAGCCATTGCCAAAGGCGATCCGCCACCATAGGTGCCGCCATGGGAGCCTGGTTGCCACTTGGACATCAGTTCGCCAGAGGCGCCGATCGCTGACATGGGTAAACCACTGGCGATTCCCTTAGCCATGACAAGGATGTCCGGCCGCACTTCACTCGATTCGTGAGCCCACATGTGACCACTCCGAGCAAAGCCCGATTGAATTTCATCCACGATTAGCAGAATGCCCGTGCGGTCACAGACTTCTCGCAAACCCTGAAGGAATGCTTTGGGTGTTGGTACGTAGCCACCTTCACCCAGGACAGGCTCAATCAGCATGGCTGCGGTTTCGGAGGGCATCGTTTGTGTTTTTAGCAGACGCTCAAGGTCTGCCAATGCAGTCCTGACTGCCACGTCGGGATCGCACTGATCTCGAAATGCATTCGGGAAAGATGAAAAGAACACGCCTGATGGTAGAGGTTGGTATCCCTCGCGATAGATTCCTTTGCTGCTGGTTAGGGCCATTGTCATGGCTGTGCGACCATGGAAGCCGCCTTGAAATGCAATCACATTAGGGCGGCCCGTGGAAATTTTTGCCAGTTTGATTGCTCCTTCGACGGCCTCTGAACCACTGTTGGAAAAGAAGAACGTGTCGATGGAATCCGGAGTGGCTCCACGAATGGCGCGTGAGTACTCAACTGTCTTTTCTGGCAGCATGCAGTTCATTTGTCCAAACAAAAGTTTGGAAGCTTGCTCTTGGACAGCTTGCACAACCAACGGATGGCAATGCCCCGTGGCAGTGACGCCAATCCCGCTCGTGAAGTCAAGGTAGGCACGACCCTCGATGTCGTATACCCATGATCCCTCACCACGCACGATTGGCGTTTTTGCAAGGCGACCCCAAACCGATGAAATGGCAGAAGTCATTTCAGCTGAAAAATCATTTTGATGGCTCATCGGTTCTCACCCTTTTTAAAAGAGGTTGCTTGGATGCTGCGGTCACAACTTTACAGAAGTGTTAGCGAACACTCTGCATCAAACGGTCACCGCTGTAATGACGTTTCACCGTGGACTTTCTCTCGATTTTCGATCACATACTCGCTGCAGTCGGTGCCATGACCCATTGTCGGTAGAAAAGATGATTTGAGTCGGTTAACACCAAAAAAGATCATAGACGAGGTTCGGTGTCCTCCCCAAGTCGGACCCCCCGCAAGAGGTGATGAGGTTTCACCAAGGTAAATCCCCGCAAAAACGTTTGCCCTGTCAGGCTCTTCAACAACCTACGCGGGAATGGGTGCGCAAATACGCAGGTATTCGGAGGAAAATCTGCTGGAACCATAATTTAATTCTCAAAACCGTGGAAAATAGCCTCGCAGAAGACCACTGCAATCACCAGTGCTCGAATGCTGACCTGTTTGGTCTGAGCTGGTTAGAATCATCATCATCGCTGGCCCTTGGGCACGCTGATTTGCCTCGACAGATTGTAACGCGATGAATTCGTTTCCACCCACCGTAAGCCCCTGCATCGGTTTGCCATGTACTTCTGCTGCAACGTACCAAAAGTCTTTCAGGCGATCTCGACGCTACTGCTAATCGTGGGAAGTCCCGTCACACAAACGCAGGCGGCTGATTGGCAATTCTCGGGCTCGTTATTCATCAACACGACGTCCGAGGGGGCATCCATTCCTGCTGAAGTATCGATCGAGAACTTTCCACTTCTTGTGCGGTTGCACCAAGATTGGTTTGACTTTTCGCAAGCTCAGAATGACGGCAGCGATGTTCGTTTTTTTACAGCTCAAGGTGTACCGATCGGCTTTCAAATTGAAGACTGGAGTCCTGCATCGGGTAACGCTTGTATTTGGGTTCGAATTCCAGAAATTCGGGGACAGGAGATTCAGGAAATCAAAATGCGATGGGGGAATCCTGAAGCTGAATCACAATCAAACGGACAGCAGGTCTTTAATGACTCCAATGGTTATCTGAGTGTCTGGCACATGGGGGCAACAGTTCAAGATGAGGTGGGAACACTCTCGTCAGAAGATACTGGTACAAGCGAGACACAGGGGATCGTTGGGAACGCTCGGCATTTCCAAAATCGTGGTGTCTTCTGCGGAGATCAGATCAAATCGTACCCTGCGGGGAATAGCGTTCACACAAGTCAAGCATGGTTTCGTTCAGAAGCCTCACGTGGCCGAGTGATGGCATGGGGAAATGAAAAAGCTCAGGGTAAGGTTGTGATGCAATACCGCAGTCCACCTCGTGTGCACATGGAATGCTATTTCTCAGACGCTAATGTCGATGGCGATCTCGTCGGTAAGGGGCCACAGTGGGTGCACGCAGTGCACACCTACCGCAGAGGTGAGTCATTGATCTATCTCAATGGTGTGCTTGCGGGAAAAGGTAATCCAAGAGCCACGGCCTTAAACGTTGAGAGCCCGTCACGCATGTGGATCGGGGGATGGTACAACAACTATGACTTTGTCGGTGATATCGATGAAGTGCGTGTCTCAAATGTGATTCGTAGTCCGGAATGGATTCAGTTGGAATACGAGAATCAAAAACCACTTCAGACATTGGTAGGCCCCATCGTCCAGAGTGCTGGCAGCTTTGCTACGCCACACGATTCGGTGCATTTGCTGGAGGGGCAGGAAGTCGAGTTAAGTGTCGTTGCTGCCGGTGCCCAGAAAATTTACTGGGTGTCGATTCTCGGAGAGGAAGAAAGTATTTTAGCCGTGGATCGACTAAAGATCACATACGATGCGGGGCGGATCGCAGGCGATGAAAAACGGACTTTGCAAGTCAAGGCTGTCTATCCCGACGGCTTAAAAACCATCGACATTTCTGTGGAGGTCGAGGAGGTCATTCCGGAACCCCTTTTTGCTCTGCAGTCGCCTTTGCACTGGAATGGTCGAGATACCATTGAAGTTGTGCCTGCGATCAAAAATCTAAAGCAGATGAAAGCATCTGGTCATGGTCAGCTGAGCTATGAGTGGAAGGCAGCTGGCTTGGCGACCATCAATCAGATTCACGGCGGGAAAATGATCTTGGACCGTGCGCAAAACAGCGGTGAGTTGATCATTACCGCAACCGTCAGTAATGGAGGAAAGGCAACGTCAGTCAGCACGCGAATCCTTGTCGACGAACCGCTGATTGATCCCCGAGTTGTTCGCGAGCCTGATGCCAATGAGAAGCCTGTCGACAATCAGTTCTACGCTCGGGATCAGAGCAATACGGCGGAACTCCATTGCAACGGAATCTTGAATGAGCCTGCCGATCATGTGTTCCTAAACGTCTACGCCAACGACAAAAAGATTGCGACTGAAAAGCAGAAGGGCAAACTTGGGAAAGCCTATCGATTGATGGCTCGACTGAAAGCTGGATTAATCACTTATCGGGTGGAATTCGGTGTCGTGAGAGATGGTGTGGCAATGGTGCGATACACGGCTGACAATATTGTTTGTGGTGACGCCTACATCATTGAGGGGCAGTCTAATGCTCTGGCAACCGACACTCGAGAAACGTCACCTCCTGAAACCAGTCAGTGGATTCGCAGCTACGGGAAGCCAAACACTCGAGGCAATCAAACAGAAGAGGCAGATGTGGATCTGTGGTGCCTTCCTGTCTGGAAAGCGAGGAATGGTGAAAAAGCAGAGCTGGGATACTGGGGAATGGAATTGGCGAAACGCCTCGTGAAAAGTCAGCAGATACCCGTCTGTATCATCAATGGCGCGGTTGGGGGAACTCGCATCGACCAGCATCAACGCAATGATGATGATCCCACGGACCTGAGTACCATTTATGGACGTCTACTGTGGCGGGTGCGACAGGCAAAGCTTACTCATGGGATTCGTGCGGTGCTGTGGCATCAAGGAGAAAATGACCAGGGTGCCGCTGGACCTGATGGGGGATATGGGTGGGAAACGTATCAGCGATATTTTATCAAGATGTCCGCAGCATGGAAACGGGATTTTCCCAATGTCGAGCAATACTATGTGTTTCAGATTTGGCCGAATGCTTGCAGTATGGGTAATGGAAATGGAGACATGCTGCGAGAAGTGCAGCGCACACTACCCAAGCTTTATTCCAGAATGAGTATTCTTTCGACGTTGGGGATAACGCCTCCTGGTGGTTGTCATTATCCGTTATCCGGGTGGGCTGAATTCGCAAAAATGATTGAACCCGTCATGGAGCGAGACCTTTACGGAAAAGAAGTCTCGCAAGCCGTTACCGCTCCCAATCTTGTGCACGCAAGTTTGGGAGAGAGTGAACAGAACACTGTTGTTCTGGAATTCGACCAACCTGTGGTTTGGTCTGACGATCTTGTTGATGAATTTTATCTGGATGGTGAGCCTCGTCGGGTAGCTTCAGGAAAGGCGGTCGGAAAAACGCTGACCCTTAAATTGAAGGAATCTCGAAACGTTAAGAGAATTACCTATATCAAAGAACAGTCATGGAGTCAGGACAAGTTGTTGAAGGGGAGGAACGGAATTGCCGCATTGACGTTTTGCAACGTCAGCCTGTCGCCGCCAGGTTGAATTTGTATTCATCTGTTTTCTAAAATGGCTTACGCGGTCTTGCTTCTGAATCACCGGACTCAAAGTGTCACCCAACGTTTTGGATAACCTTGTTTTTATTTACACAGACGAATGATCTCATGTTATTGAACAATCACTTTGCACCCAGTGAGTCCTCTTTTTCTGCATTCATGGCATGTGCGATCTGTTTTCTGCTGATTGTCGTCAGCGCGGACGCTGCAGCTGAAAAACCTCTCAAAGTGTTTGTCTTGGCGGGGCAGTCAAACATGGATGGGCAAGCAGATATTCGAACTCTCGACTTTTTGGGAGAAGACAGTAACCCGGATCGAGCATCGTTGCTGGGCATTTTTAAGTCTGATGCCGGAGCCTTGATGACACGAGACGATGTTTGGGTTGCCAATGCAGGCGTGTATGACGAGTTGCAGGCGGGGTTTGGTGGAAGACGCAACTACGACAAGCTTGGTAGTAAAATTGGCCCTGAGTATGCCTTTGGTTACTACATGGGCGAGGTGTTTGATGAGCAAGTGCTGTTGATCAAATACGCTCCCGGCGGGAAAAGCCTGCATGTTGACTTTCGTCCACCGAGTGCGGGAAATACAGGTAACGAAAAATTGGACACAAAGGTATTGACGAGGGAAGTTGCAGAGAAATGGAATGGAGGCAAGGTGGAACCGGTTGTTGGTTTGGAGTATCGCAAGCTGGTTCGATACGTTGAGGCCACCCTATCAACGCTCAATGAGCGGTTCCCCGATTACGAACCAACACACGGCTACGAGATCGCCGGGCTTGTCTGGTTTCAGGGATTTAATGACATGTTTGATGTGACAGGACGTCAGCAGTACGGTCAAAATTTGAAGCATCTGATTCACGATCTTCGTCGTGATCTGCGTGCGCCCGAAATGAAGGTCGTGGTTGGAGTGATGGGCGTGAATGGTCCGGAAAATGAAGAAAATCCAAAGCAACGAGATGTGCGAAATGGTCAGCGTTGGATTAACAACCTGCCGGGTTTCAAAGGGAATGCACAAGCAATCGAGACTGCTGGATTTTGTCACCCACAGATTGTTGCAATCAAGACAGCCGGTTGGCTCAATAAAAAGCGTGATCTTAAGGCGATGCCTCTCACGGAGCATGAGAAGGAAATGCTTGCTCGGGCAACATCAGACAAAGGCTATCACTACTACGGCGAAGGACGCTTTTTTATCCTAATAGGAAAAGCGTTCGCGGAAACCATGCTGAAGCTGTTGGGCGAGAATGAGTCCGTCGAAGGGCGGTGAGGCGCTGTTCGAAGTGAGAAGCGTGTTGTGATGTCAGGCAGCAGTCCACGCCAGTGAATATGAATCAAGTCACTTAGCGGTTGCTATTTGCCGATTGCTATTTTGCAATCCGGGGACGTGTCATTCGGGTCGGATGCCGAAAGAGCAGGTTGGTATAGGAATACCTGGCACGCGGCACATGCCGATGGCGAACACGGTTCCGGTATTCGAAGACTTCGTAACCATGGTCCAGCAGGAAGTCTACATTCTGCCGGCTCAGGCCATTGCCTGTTGAAGAGCAGACGTGATCACCCATCTCAAGAACAATTGTTGGATGGCACCGATGGATGGTATCGATCATGCCCTCGAGCACTGGGATTTCTGCTCCCTCGGTATCGATTTTTAAGAAATCGGGTTCGCCGTGTTGGTAGGCAAAATTGTCAAGTCTGACAGCGGCGACCGTTGTTTCGCGGGCCAGGTGATCAGCGGGATCAGGCTCGTAGCCTTCTCCGATCACGAAGTTCAGGCTGCTACGGCCAACGCCCTGCTCGATGAAGGCTAGCGGACCGGTCGTGCGGTACGCAGCGACTTTGCAACACGTAATGTTATCGCGTCTTGCTGCATTTTCCGTCAGAACTTCGTAGGTCGCTGCCGTCGGTTCAAACGCAAATACGTGGCCTTTGGGTCCCACAAGAGACGAAGCTAGCAGGCTGAAATAACCATAATGTGAGCCCACATCATAAAAGGTCATGCCGGGTTCAAGGCAATCGATGAACATTGAGGTGACATCGTCCTCAAAGAAACCAAACTTTCCCAGCCGCCCGGACACAAACTCAGGAAAGACGACTGACATCTCTTGGCCCCAAAATAGCGGCACGGAAACTTTGCATGCCTTGCCGAGCCACTTTGCTGCTTTCTTTTCAATCCGAACCTTGGCCCAACGGGGTAAGTTGCGAATGTGTCGTCGCTTATTTTGTCGAAGCCAGTGTAGTTTGACTTCGTCCCGATCCGTCATGATTGCCGAACCTCGTGTTCGTAAAGAAAACCTCAGCCTCGGGGATACAGTAACGAGGGGCGTACTGTCAATTCCGAAACCGCTTGGTTCCTGCTCTGTTGAGGTTCATGCAATGCTTGTGAAGCTATGCCAAACATTGCTTTAAGCCCGCTGCGAGCTGAATTGAGCGCAGGCTCCTAGCGGGGGGCAGTATGAATACGTTGGAAATGCCAGCAATTACTTTTTTTGTTGACCATAAATTGGTGCGGTCCATCCTTGGGGCAGTCGGCCTTGTGGTCGAACACCGATCGCTTCATCTGGGATCGGATGGTCTGCCGCAGTTTGAAGCGGAAGCTCGTCGGGCAGATTTTTGATCTCAAAATCTTTGTACTGGATCGTCATTGCGGGCCCTACGTGCACCTGAACTGCCAGTACGCCTTCTAGTTTTCTTCCCACCTCATCCAGGTCAACGACATCCACTGTTTTGATTCCATCGATCCAGTGACGGTGATGATTGCCCTCAACCAGGACGCGGTAATCGTGCCACTCATCGGAGGCCGCATTCGGGACGTCCCACGTTTCGGTGATCCAACCTTTTCCCTGTGGGTCGATGATCACTTGTTTGCCCGCCCGAGCAAGAATGCGTCGTCCCTTCTCTTCGTAGAGCATTCCGTTGTACTGCACGTTGTCTGCGACAACATCACATTGGTACCCCGTCACGACGTCCAGTCCGAGGTCAGGTCGAGAGGTTCCTCGATATTGGATGCCACTGTTTCCCCCCGCTGTGACTTTCACTTTGACGCGCAGCTCAAAGTTGCGAATGGTTGATCCTTTCCAAGTCAAAAAGCGGTTCATCTTTAATGAACCATCTGTGGTTCCAGTAATGGCCCCGTCCTTGACCGACCAATACTTCGTGTCGCCTGACCATTGTCGAAGATTTTTGCCGTCGAAAACTTTCATGAAGCCTTTCTCATTAACGCGGCCCGCGTTGTTGGCCGAAGCTTTTGGCATGGGCTCCGTCGATCGACTTAGGCTTGCGATAGGATCCAGCGGACCACCATACTCATTGACTTGCTCATTCGTGCGTTGTCGCATGGATTCAAGCACGCCTGCGTAATCAGGGTCGGTAGCCAAGTTTGTCAATTCATCTGGATCGTTCTTCAGGTCGTGGAGGAATTCATGGTTCTCATGATCAAAATAGCGAACGTACTTGTAGTTCTCGTTTCGTAGTCCTTCAAAGGCGGGGATGCGATTGCGAACGGCAAAGTGTTCATGAAATGTTTCCTTCCTCCAGTCATCAGGTTTTTTACCGTTCACAATCGGCTGCAAACTGTGACCTTGGTAGCGGTCGGGGACTTGAATTCCTGCCCAGTCCAGAAACGTGGCCGGCAAATCGAGATTCAGAGCAGTTGCCTCTGTGACTTGTCCACGCTGGGACGGTTTGACTCGCGGATCATGAATGATCAGGGGAACGCGAAGTGACTCTTCAAAATGAGACCACTTGCCAGCCAAGCCGCGATTCCCCATGTGATAACCGTTGTCGGCAGAATAGACGATGATTGTGTTGTCGGCTAAACCGGCTGCTTCAAGCGCCTTCATGAAGCGACCAATCGCACCATCGATTCCGCTTACCATGCGGTAGTAGGCTCGAACGTTGGTCTGGTATTTGTCGTCCGTGTTCCAACGCCAGAAGAAACGTTCGCGATTGATTGTGGTCTTCAGAAAGTCGGGAAGAGCGTAAAAAATTCCCGGGTCATTCAATCGTGGTGGTGCAATCACGACGTCGTCGTACATTCCATCGACGGCCCGTGGCCACGGGAAATGCCCGATTCCAGGTCTGCGATCACTATCTTCTGCATGGCAAGCATTGAACCACATGTTCAATGCAAATGGCTTGTCTTTAGGTTGAGACTGAATGAATTTGATCCCCCGATCAACGATCACCTCCGTCTCGTGACGCAGGCTACCGTCAGGCTGCTTTTTGTAGAACGGATTGCGTCCAATTGCCTCGAATTCATCGAAGTGATCTTCACGTTTGAATTTACGTGGCATCTTGGCGTGCCACTTTC
>CAXGRW010000116.1:0-10813 GCA_964012125.1 uncultured Rhodopirellula sp. | reverse complement strand
GTCGCACCATCAGACGGTCATGTTCTATGGGCATCACCTACTCTGGGACGGAGCATGAGTTGGCGTTTTGATCGGTGGAAACTTTATCGACAGCCGAGTCATGATGATGTTCGACTTCTGCGACTCGTTGATGCCACTTCAATTTCGATGCCACCCGGTAATCGATACCTGTATATCGGATCCGATCTGCGTTCATTTGAAGTTGTGATTGTTTCACGTGTAGTGCTGTGGGTGCTGATCGGTTCGGTTGTATTGCTCGCTGCTGTTGTGTTGACAAATTTTCCGAAGTCACGTCATCCTTTGACTGCGGTGGTGCTTGCGGTGATGTTCGGAGGCTTACTTGCGATCGCTCCAGATGCAGCGGTTTTGGCAGGCCAGTTTGGAATCATCGCGTTGGTGCTGGTTGTTGTGATGATGGCTGTACGCGTGTTAGTTTCACCCGCGAAGAATGGACGCGTATTCAACTCCTCGGTGATCGCAGCAGATCAACCTCGCCCCCCATCAACGCGATCTTTGATGCCGGCAATCGCAGATGATCCTGGGGTCACTGCAACGGAGGCATTGCCTGAACCGGCGCCCACTGAGGTGACCACGTGAGTCACTCTCCAGGCTGCCAAAATCGAGATCGGCGTGATTCAGAATGGCAACTGATGACTGGATCTCTTTGTATTGATAAAGCCCAGCTTGCGATCTGGAAAATTTCGTTCGGGATCTCCATGAATCGCTGCTGTCTTCTCTTATTTGTCGTACTCGTTTTCGGGTGGGCTGGACTGTTTAGTAGTTCTGCAAAACCAGCCGTGGCGCAGGAGGCAACTGAATCTGAAAAGATTGGGGAAGCCGCTGAGCCGAACCAAAAAGCAGATGATGACGATAGCCGAGTCTCCGCTGAAGCTGATCAGGAAAATGCGAATGGGAAACCGGAAGATGCAAAGTTGTGGCTGCCCGCCGTGCTACCAGATGGTCGCCGAATCACACCGATTGGTATGTACCAGTCGCAGATGGATGAGTTGGTTCCGAAAGACTACTATCCCGTTTCGTTGGAGCAACTTAATCTTGCAATCGCAAAGTGGACTGCGCGAGCTACTGATGATCAGACCAGTCGGCTGAAAGGTGCTGTTTATTGGGTCAGGGTCGTTGGTGATACTCTTGTTAGCGAGAAGAGTATTCTGGACATCGAATCTGATCGCACTGCCCAAGTCCGGCGCTCGCTGGGAAAGGTAAATCTGGCGATCGAACAGCCACGGGGGTTTTCACCTGGAAACACCACCGTCCCACGGATGGAATCAGAGGCCGATGGAAATCTTGTGGCAGTGTTTCGCGGTGATGCGTTGCCAGGTAGCAGTTCGGAGATTCGGTACTCGTGGAACATGCGAGGCACAAAGTCTGCAAATGGATATGCCTTTGACTTGAAGATTCCGCGAGCTCCACAGGCCAAGTTCTATTTTTCCATGCCCACGGGGACCTCGCTACGTACTGACCAGGGAGTCTTGAGACTCCGCTCAGGACCCCCGGATGAAGCAAGTGACTACTCTGAGGTAGACGAGCTTACCGAGGCGAACGAGTCGAACTGGGCAGTCGATTTAGATTGGTACGAGCTTGATGCGGGTGGGCTTGATGCGGTCACCATTCATACGCAAGTCGAGCCAGCGAATTCAGAGCCGGGCAGTTTCATCATTCGACGCTCTGAAATGCAATACGACACGGATCGTCGCGGTCTGAAGTGGGCTTGCAAAATGGCCGTCCAAGTTCCTGAGGCTTGGAGGTTCCCTGAATTATTCATCGGGGATGCAAACGTTACATCGATTGAACTTGGTGGCGAACCACTTCAGTTCTCCAAATCTGAAGCAGCTGGTCGCAATGGTTACTTGCAAATCAATTTGCTGGGTGACGCAGTGAATGGGGCGGACAAGTTACTGGATGTGGTTGTGCGGGGGCACAGTCGTTGGGAAAGTGCGCAGGGTTGGTGTGAACTTCCGATGCCGATTTGGGTCGGTGAGACTGTGACGCACGCAACGGTGGTTGATGAAGCTGTTCTGTCGGTGCGAGAGCCTTTACGCATCCTTAATTGGAAGTTGCCGGAGAATTGGCAGTGGGTTAGTCAAGGCATCGAGGCAGATATCACAACTGTCACTGCAAGAGGGCCGGCAATCACTTCTGAATTTGATTCAGGTGTAGTAAAGTCCAAAAAAAATCTGTTTGCTAAAAGCCGTTGGTCACGTGTTCAGTTGGCGAATCAGGCAATCTTTACCCAGAGCGAAGCTGCCCTGCAATTTAACGTGATTGATGGCAGATTGCTGGCCAAAGCAAGGATTGAGATCAAAATCGATTCGGATCGAGTGGAGCCTGTCAGATTGCTTGTGCAAGATGGTTGGCTTTGTGAATCACTTACTCTCCAGCATTCAGGTCGGGTCATTGAGAACCCGAGGATTCGCGACGGCGAAATTGTGTTTTGGCCAGAGAACCAGGATATTAAAAATGCCACCATCCTGGTTGAGGCGGAGGGCAGCACAGATCTGATTCAGGGAAGTAATGTAAGACGTAGAACACCGAATAATGCAAATCGAAATTTGAACTCTGAGAAAAAAAACAATACAACTGGCGGTGTTGTGGGGAGCGATGGGAAAAATGGAAATCGTAATCCGGATACGAATCGAGCGATGGCGACGCGTGTGCCCGCGAGTTGGTTTTTGAGATCAAAACAGGCACGAGGGAAAGTGATTGCTGCTGTAACACCGCCCAAGGATTTGAACTGGAGTGGTGAAGTGGCGTTGCAACGGGGCTCGTTCGATCCTGAGTCGCTGACTCAGGAGCAGCAAGCGTTCTTTTCGGGATTGAGTTCCGAAACACTTTGGTTTGAGCCCACTTCAGGGCGTACACCGGAATTGCTGCTGTTGAAGCCAAGTGTCAGTTTCAATGCTGCAACATCCTTCGATGTCAGGCGTCTTGGTGATGAAGTTTTTGAGACGTTGGAGATTGAAATTCAATCGGATGGCTTGTTCCGAGAACGATTGCAGGTTCAGACTGGCAGTTTGGAAGGACGTGGTGAGTTTCTGTGGTCCATTAGTGACAGTGGTGATGGATCCACAATTGGTTTGCCTGCATCGGACGTATCCGAGATAGCTGGTGCTTATTCAATTGATCTTTCAGAGAGAAACTTGCGCGGTCGGAAGTTGATAGCCCGCCGAACTTATAAGACACCCGCGTCAATAGAAATGCAGCTGCCGATTGTTAGTGGGGCATCGTCACAGAATGCCATTGCGACGATTGGTGAGGGGCTTTTGGTCAGCCAGAAACCACCTGACGTTCAGCGGGTTCCTAGACGGACTTCAGCTTGGACATCGGAAGCAAAACCCTCAGATGATGAGCTTGTAAGTGATGTGGAGATAGCGGTCGACAAAAGCGATGGTGAGATCACAGCCTTCGATGGCAGTACCCAACTGAGGTATGACGCTATACAGTCGTCTTCGATCACTGTGCGACGGTCGGATGTGAATCCGAGTGTCACCATTGTGTGGCGAGAGCAGATTCGAGTCGAAGCATCCAGTCGCGGAACTGATCGCATTGAAGCGACGTATCGGGTCTCTCCCACCACACCTCTTGTTATCTCGTATGAGCCAGAATTGCAGTTGGAATCGGTCATCCGCAATAATAAATCAGTTGATTTGATGACGGTGCAGCGGAGGCCTTTGGTTCTAGAGCCACGATCTGATACCGAGATAATTCAGGTTGTGTGGAATCGTAGTCAGTACGGTCCAAGTTGGATGCGAGAATGCAGGTTGCCACTGATTGATGTGTCCGGAACTGTGCTTAAGTCGGAGTACCGTCTGGTGGCCGCTTCGGATACGTTTGCTCCACTGGCATTGATCAGAGGTGAGCAGGGAGGGCAGGGGATCGCCGCCGTGATTGCCATGCAATCCGGGGAATCAACGACCTTGGTGCGTCGGAACATCGCATTGGCAATGGGTTGGTTATTGGCTCTGTTGACCTTTGCCGTGTGCTGGTTCATTGCAGAGCGATCACCTTCTGTTGTTGCTGGTATCGTTGTTGTCTTTACAGGTGTTCTCTTCCTCTGGTGGCCTTGGAAGTTAGCTGTGATTGGCTGGGTTATTGTTCCGGCGATTACCGCGGCGATGCTTGCAACGAGTCGCCATTGGTTGTGGTTTGGCCATGCTGATAACGAACCATCAAAATTGGAAGGTGGGGCGTTAGGTGGTTCCAGAGATGTGTCGCATGATTTTTCGCTCGATACCGCAGCGAGGGTGCTGGGGCTGTTGATCGCCATTTCCCTTTTCTTTTCGGCTGTAGTTACGGCGCAGGAAGGCGGGCCAGAGTCGGTCGACAAAGAGACGACGGTTGGCAGTGCCACTGATGTCAACGTATTGGTGCCGATGGACAAGGCCGGAAAACATCTCGGCTCGATGGTTTACATTCCTGGCAAGATGCATTCCCAGTTATTTCAGCGTGTCAATCGTTCGGAGCCAAAAGATGCTCGCATCGCCATTGCTGATTACAGGGTCAATATGCAGCCTGATTTGGTGCAAGCAGGCATGGTCGATGGTCTAAGTATTGAAGCGGATTATCTCATTCATCTGGAAGATGGTGAGCAGGGGATCAACGTGGTCAGAATTCCAATCCCCTTTGCCTCGATTCGCACGGCAAAACTGCTGAGTGATGTGAGCCGGGTCAGTCGTTTTGCACCCGATAAGGATGGTTGGACAATCGCCACTCTTCCAGCAGCCAGCTATGTACGGATTCGATTCTCACTGTTGGCCACCGTTTCGTTGAATGAACCGTGGGTGAAAATCTCTGCTGCTATTCCTCCAGTCGCTTCATCTCGCCTTGTGGTTCAGTCTGAGCAGAACGTGAGTGCTTTGCGGGTGGCAGGTCGGTTACTCGACGAAACGGAGTTGCGAAGATGGAAAGAAGATCTCGGGCCAAGTCAGGAGATGGCAATCGAGTTCCGTACCTTGCAGACGGCGAAAATTGACGTTGCGAGAACACTTGGCAGGCGATATCGCGTTAACGCCGGACGTAGGCAGGTTACGATTGAATGCGAGGTTGATCCGCCCGGGCTGCTCGCCGAGGGTGAGACTTTTCAGTTTGATATACGTGACGCGGCCATGCCGCGACTTACCTCCGGTGACTGGCGTCTTGAAGGTAGCGAATTAAAGAGTTCGAACCGCAGGCAAGTGATTCTCACATGCCTGAAAGATGATCCTGGTCCGATTGGATTGCTCTGGACCCTGCCACCAACGGTTGTTGATGAGCTGGATGTTGATTCCGGGGAAATCCAGATTCCCGAGGTTACCGCTACTTTCGGTGAAAATGGTGACGCGTGGTTAGCGCTCTATAGCGATTCGAAATTGCAGTTCAATGCGCTTGATGCGAGGACCAGTGATGCGTTTTCAGTGGATGACTTTAACAAAAGGTGGCGAGGTTTCACCGAGAAAATCAATGATCGATGTTATGTGATTTCAGGTGAATTACCATCACTGACATTGAGTGAACGACTGAATCAAGCATCCGCAGTAAGCCAACAGCATGACTTGAAAGTCCTGGGTGATCGTCTTGAATTGACTTATCATGCGAGCTTGAATCTCGGGACTGATTTAGGCCAACGGTACTCGTTGCTGTTACCAGAAGATTTGGAATTGTTGCAGTTGACTGTCAACGGTGAGCCCTTGTCCGTTGAACCAATTGTGGTTCGAGGTCAGGCGGAAATTCCGTTGCCCAGTTTTCTTCAGGACGCGTCGAGTGAGGTGAAGGAAACGCAAATTGATGCCGTGGGTGTCCGCCGATTCAATTGGCGTGCAAACAACCGGTTTCAGAACTTCGTTCCTCCTCGAATCACGCTGACACCAAAAATTGAAACGATTGACCAGTATCGCATTTCGCATGACCGATCGACGGCATTGGTGGCAACGGATCTGCCTCTTCCAGATTTGGCAGATCCCAGTGGTGCATTCACTGAGGAGTCTTTGGCCGAAGGTTGGATCCCCGAGGCGTTTTGGGAAATACCGTCGGGCGTTCAAGTGAACGCAACAAGTTTGGGTGGGCGTTACCGTGTTGCAAAACGTAGTGACGTGTTCGATTGTGATCAGGAAATTGTGCTGGATCGGGACGCTGGCGCCTGGCGAATGGCAGTTCAGATTAAGTTTCTTTCAGGAGCACGTCCTGATTTTATCGATGTCGAAATTCCGTCGAGGTGGTGTGAACTTGATTCTCTGGCTGTTGAAAAGGCAAGGCTTTGGACGCGTCAGCCATCAGTCGATTCGTCGCGACAGATTATCCGTATTGCTCCCGATTTTGATAAGTTGAACAACAAGAGTGTGGTCATTCGAGGTCAACTCATGGGCGCGGATTCGGCGAGGGTGAGCGTGCCCTCGGTGCGTGTGCTGGGGCGGGGTAAACGACGCGTCATGATCAATGTCCCGAGTCGTTTTGGGGATGAAAAATTGCAATGGCGAGAACAGGCAGTCAAGGCGGTGCGCACCAACGTTGAGAACCGGGCGAGGTATGAGTGTCAGAGACCATCATGGACCGTTGATTTGGCTCCTTTGCCAGAAGTGGACGTCGAGCCCGAACTTTTTGGCGTCGATGTTGAGGTCTTTCCTCAAAGTGATGGCGTTCTTGTGCTGTCACATTGGGACTTGTTTCCAGGAGGCTTGGACTCGGTGGTCGTGGAATTGCCTCCAGGCACGAAACTGCTTGCCGCATGGGCGGCAGGTCGTGCGGTCGTTGCTGAGCCAATTGAATTACCAGACAGTGATGAGCAGGCAACGTTGGTACGGGTCCCGCTCGCGTTGACCCGGTTGGTGCAGCCGATTGAATTGTTGTTGGATGCATCTGCGCCAGTCGCAAGGCGAGGCGAGTACCTGCCGCAGTTGCAAGATATTCCAAGTACCAGACGTTGGCTCACTCACTACGGGGCTGGTGGTCGATTGGATTCGAATGACAAGCAGCCAGACCTACTGTCCGAACGTGGTCTATCTCTCGCCCGCGCTGTGGTCGAATCTGTTGAATCACTGGATCGTCTTTCACAGAGGCCGGCTGTCGAGATTGCTGCGTGGTTGCAACTGTGGCTGAAACGCTATTGGATGATAGCTGAGTCATCTGGGCATCTGGTTCGGTTTGCTGATGAGATGGGTTCCACTGACCCCCTTCTGGCGAATAACAGTGAATTGCAGATTGGGGCAACGGTCACCATCGCTGACCAGAAACGCTGGAAAGATCTCGATACGAGGATGGGAGTATTTGTTGACCGTTTCTTGAGCAAGAAGGAGATTTCGGAAACTCGGGAAGCCAAGTTCTTTCTCTTTGATGTAGGTGGTTTCGGGGGTTTTTATCCGCAGATCGTCGTTGATTTGGGAGCCAGCGATTCTGTGCCTACTGTTCAGGTTGCGTCTGAAAGTGACAGTGGACTTAGAAATTTGATCGTCAATAGCATTACGTTGGCTGTAATCATTGCATTGCTGAGTTGTGTTGGTCCCTTGCAGCGTTATGTGGTTCCCGTGGTTAGGCATCCTGCATTCTGGCTCGCACTCGTCGGAATCTTTGGGTTTGCTGTGGCCCCAGTGCCCGTGGCAGGGGCTATTCTTCTCGTTGCGATTTCGCTGCCGGTGTTTCCTTCCCGGCGAGCATCACCCGCCCGCTGAATGCGTTAGAATTTCTGCTTGCTCGCGGATATCTTGAGGGTGCCGTTTGATGCAGTACAGAGTCGATGTTAACGGTGCGGCGACAGGCACCGCAGCAACCGACTGCAGCAGTGAGGTATCGCAGCCCATCACGTTGTTTTGAATGGAAATTCAGTGGTAATGAAAAGTCATCTCATCAAATTTTGCATCGATGGATTGTTCGTCGTCGCCTGTGTGTGGTTGGCCGCTGGTCTGAACTCTGTGTACGCCCAGAGCAGTAGTGGAAAACAAAGGTCTGACGATGCAGCAGGGCTGCAGTCGATTGGCAACCAGACGAACTCAGCACACACAGTTAAAAAAATTCATGATTCACTGCAGATGCGGCCAGGCTACACGGTTCAGGTGGTTGCGTCAGAGCCTTTGATTGCAGATCCGGTAACGGCACGGCTTGATCATAAGGGCAGGTTGTGGGTGGTAGAGATGCCTGATTACCCGATGGGGCCTGGTGAAGGTGAAGCTCCGAGTGGAAAGATTAAGATCCTCCGAGATAGGGATCAGGATGGTGTTTTCGATCAGGCCACCGTCTTTGCCGATGGATTGTTATTTGCGACGGGTGTTCAGCCGTATCGGAACGGGGCTTTTGTAACGCTGGCGGGAAAAATAGTGTTCTTGAGAGACCACGACGGTGATGACAAAGCCGATGAGAGCATCGTCCTTTTTGAGGGTTTCGCAGAACAGAATCAGCAATTGCGAGCGAACCATCCAACTTTAGGGCCGGACGGCCTGATCTACGTGGCAGGTGGTTTACGGGGTGGATCTGTCAAAGCAATCGATGCTCGTTATGAACGCAAGGCAGAGCCCGTGGATCTTCGTGACAGGGATTTCTGCTTTGACCCTGAAGGTGGCTGGTGGGGCTCCGTGCCGGGCAAGAGTCAGTTTGGAGTTTCGATTGATGACTTTGGCCGGCGATTTGGTTGCAGTAACAGGAACCCGGCGATGATGTCTGTTTTGACGCTGGATGCTGTTTTGCGTGATCCACTGTTGGTAGGGCGTGATGCGATTCATGATGTCGCCTATTCTGCAGAGAAGTCACAGGTCGTATCACAGGCCCAAGCTTGGACCACAAGCAATCTGCATTCTGGGCAATTCAGTGCTGCTTGTGGAGTTTTTGCTCCGGGCTGGCGTTCTGGCGACCATGAGTGGTTGCTTGCCTGCGAACCAACGGCATACATCGTGCAACGTCAAAAATTATCTCGAGAGGGTAGTGTTTGGAAGTCTCGGCGTGAGGCACGGTCTAGCGAGTTTTTGTCTTCAACCGATGATTGGTTTCGGCCCGTTGACATCACCGCTGGCCCACAGCAGTCCGTTCTGATTGTCGACATGGCCCGAGCAGTGATTGAACATCCTGACTTCATGCCAAGTGAGCTCAAGTCCCGTCCGGATCAACGTGATGGCACTGCGTTGGGAAGAATCTGGAAAGTGGCAGAGGAGTCAGTGGTGCCCCGGGTTGTTAGTCTCCAAACGATCGATGACGCGATCAAATGGTTGAAGTCAGATTCAGCTTGGCAACGAACATCAGCGTCGCATTTTCTGCAGGAGAAAGGCGAGGCTGTGCTGCTGCCTCTCAGTGACTTGGTGCAGGACTCACAAGGTAGTCCTGCCGCGCGGTCTCGGGCTGCGTGGCTACTGAACAAAAATGGATCTTTCAGTAAACGCCATGCTCTTTCTCTAATGAAATCTGGCGACGCAAGAGTACGGGCACTTGGCATTCACTTGTCAAAGGGACGACCTGAGCTATTGGAAAACATCTTGGCGATGGATGCTGACGCCGACCCATTGGTGGTGAGACAGGTGGCTGTAGTGGCCGGTGCGGCATCTGACTTTGCATCTTCA
Organism: uncultured Rhodopirellula sp.; assembly: GCA_964012125.1. Lineage (GTDB taxonomy): Bacteria > Planctomycetota > Planctomycetia > Pirellulales > Pirellulaceae > Rubripirellula. Next base: position 1,286 of record CAXGRW010000116.1, on the reverse strand, counting down.
CGTGTACGAGCCTTAGTCAATATTGCGGACCGATGGTCATCCAAGGATGAATGGATCCGGTTGACGGTGGCGAGCGTAGATTCCTCACTGCTGAAAGAGCTATCTCGACAGTTAGCAAGCCAGAAGCAGATGGATGTTCGTTTGCTCACGCATTTGGTGGAACGAGTTGGCATCGAGTCGCCTGCGGCTGCGGCTGCGATTGTTCTTGCTGCAGGCCCCCAAATGACTGTGGAGTCGATTTTGAATCGGCGGCAAGTGGAGTTGTTGAAGGCGTGGATTCGGGGAGTACGAAGGTCTCGGCAGGCGGTTTCAAAAGTCGTAGCTGCTTTGCCTGAAGATCAACGAATTGAGTTCCATGAGCTTGCTTCGCATGCTTTGAAAACTGCGCAGACGTCGACTGTTCCTGCTGATCTGCGTGCCGCGAGTCTTTTGCTTGCGTCAGATTTTGGTCAAGTAAAATCACCGCTACGAGAATTGGTAAGGGATACTGCCTCGCCCGATTTACGAGCTGTGGCTCTACCATTGAATTTGCGGAATGACTCAGAATGGACGCGAGACTATCTGGTTCAGAATCTCACCGGGATGACCATGACTGTGCGCTCGGCAGCGGTAGCAGCATGTGTGAGACGTGTCGACGACGTGAAGTGGTTCTTGCAAGAAATTGAAGCAGGTGAGATACCTCGAACGGTCGTTGATCCAGCAACCGCAAAAAAATTGCGGCAGCACCCCGACGCAGTGGTCAAGGCTGCTGCTGGCCGACTGCTAGCCACCGATCCCAATCGGGCGAAAGTACTGAAACGCTACGCGGGCTCAGCTACCGTGCTGGGTAATGCAACGGTGGGCAAAAATCTGTTCAAAGAGCATTGCTCAGCTTGTCACCAGGTAGGAGGGGTGGGAACCAATGTTGGACCGGACATCAGTGATTCGCGTACAAAAACTCCCCAAGCACTTCTCACTTCTATTTTAGATCCAAACGCAGCGATCGATGCGGCATTCATTCAACATCGAGTTCTGACGGTGGACGGGCGAGTGTTGGACGGCTTGTTGGTGGGAGATGCAGACAACACTGTGATCCTTCAGCAAAAGGGCGGGAAACGGGCTGTGATTCCGCGTGATGAGATTGAGCGATTGCAGGCACCCGGCGTTTCGTTAATGCCGGAGGGATTCGAAGAGACACTTAGCCCTGGCAAGATGTCTGATTTGCTCTCTTATCTTAAAAACTGGCGGTATTTAGACGGTGCAATCCCCGGAGACATTCCGGGCCGAAACTGAGTTGTTTGAAAACC
>CAXGRW010000115.1:0-10852 GCA_964012125.1 uncultured Rhodopirellula sp. | reverse complement strand
TGCGCCTGTTCCTGGATCAACCTCATTGCCAACGTGGATAGCGCGTGTGCGAAAACTGTCACCTGGCTTCATTTCCGACTTTCCTTCGTGTTCGCTCATCACTTCAACTTTCGCAACAAGAACCTTTTAAAAACTCAATCACCACGACCACACACCATCAGGCCGAACTCTGCCGAGTGCACCGCTTCAACTCTACCGGACGCCGCTCTTGGTACAACGCTGTGCACGACTCACCTGAACTTACCACCGACTATCGGCCATGTGTATTGGCATTGCCCGCATAGGGCGAACAACGACGACTCTCAGATTACAGGCTAGATGCCGCCCCCTCTAACCGCTGGGAACTGGCTTCGCCGACATAACCGGGCAAGTAAACGACACAATGAACAGAGCGTACGAGTACAGAACGCACGAGGACATTTCCCGCGAGTTACTCGACGTTGGAGATCTCAGCAAACCAATGCAGTTAGCCCAAGTCGAGGATCAGGAGGCATCAAGAGCCTGCTCAAGATCAGCAATCAGGTCATCGGCATTTTCGATACCGCAGGACATGCGGATCATATTATCGTAGATCCCGAAGGTCTCACGTTCCTGTGGCGTGCAATGGTAGTAGCTCATGACGAGCGGTTGTTCGATCAGGGACTCAACGCCGCCCAAGCTTGGTGCGATTCGAGGAATTTTTGCAGCATCGACGATTCGCGACGTTTCTCTCCAGTCCGCGTCTTTGACGAGGAAGGTGATCAAGCCTCCAAAACCGGCCATTTGCGACGCGGCAATCTCATGCGTTGGATGCGAAGCCAAACCTGGATAGTAAACACGCTCGACGCGTGGATGCTGATCAAGAAACTCAGCAAGTCGCTGGCCGTTCTCGTTGTGTCGCTGCATTCGCAACTCGAACGTTTTCAATCCCCGTTCCAACAGATACATGTTGTGAGCGGAATTGACGCTTCCGAGGATTCCTCGCAGTGAACGAACAGGTTCCAGGGCCTCGCTTCGACCACATATAACTCCCGCGAGCAAATCATTGTGACCGCCCAGATACTTTGTCGCCGAATGCAGAACGAAATCAACGCCGTAATCGATGGGGCGAAGATTAAATGGAGTGGCCAGCGTAGCGTCAATCAACGTTTCAACTTCGCAAGACTTTCCCAGTGCCACGAATTTCTCGAGGTCAACGGCAGTGAGATGCGGGTTGGTAGGTGATTCACTGACGAGCATTTTGGTGTTCGCATTGATCGCCGCCTCCATGGCATCGAAATCTCCCGTAGGAACCTGCCGCGTGACGACCCCAAATCGCGAAAGGTGCTTTGAGCAGAATTCACGACTGCGGTGGTAACATTGGTCAAAGAAAACGATCTCGTCGCCGGAATTCAATCGACTCATAAGCAGGCCGACAATGGCCGCCATTCCGGAACTGTAAATGATCGCCTCTTCGGCACCCTCTAAGGCAGCAAGTTTCGCTTCGCACGTACGTTCATTGGGCGTACCGTAGCGTCCGTATTCGTCACGATCTTCTTTTCCATCGACGAACCGCATGAGCGAATCAGTGGAATCAAAGGTGAACGTGGATGCGGTGAAGATCGGGGCCGAAATGGATCCCTCGGCTTTCTGCCGCTTCTCACCGGCGTGAACGCTTTGAGTCGAAAAACCGGTGCGCTGTAACCGCTCCGTCATTTCAACCTGGGTTTCACCCTTGTGATGTTTCGCATGCTGCTCGAGGGAAGCTCCCTCGCTAGCTGAGGCTTTCGCAGCCTCGTTTGTCTCGTCACAACTTAAATTGTGGGCGTCAGAATCAATCGACATATTCGTTGGCATGGCTCTTTAGCAGGTAAAGGCTGCAATCGGCCGCAAATCCCCAAAAGGGACGCGTCACTGGCGGAGAAGTTCCACTTGCGTCATACACAAGGTTACCCACCAATTAGGAAATCGACAACCGTTTTCGGGCTTTCCTTGAAACAGGTCGCACGTGAAGATAGTCCCAGAAAGTTTAATCGCTGCACCTTCGCCGCCCGCTACAATTGACCACAAGTGCCGCAATTCCTTCCCGCCGCTGCGTACTGACCGGTAATTTCTGTGGGATCTAACGAATGGAACAGCTGTAATGCATCCAAAATTGCCTCCTGCGTCCGCCCCACCTTCCCCTAGCAATGACTCATGGCAAACCTGCAAATCATGGCAAACCTGCAAATCATGGCAAAGCTGCGACCGATGGTGAAGCTACGAACCCCGCAACATGCTCGCCCGACTGCCACCCGCCTGCTGGCGTGCATGTGGCTGAGCTTTCACGGCTACGCATTTCTGCTTGAAACAACCGGCGGACAGAAGGGTCTAGGCTTCCATACCGCCTCAGGTCAGGAGGTGCTCGGCACTGACGCCGTCAAAAATGCAACGGGCAACAGCGATCAAAAGCAGACCGGCGAAGGATCGGCGAAACCCAACGCCAAGTCGCCTGCGTCAGAAGCAAATCCAGACAGTGAGGGCAAAGCTCACGCGGGGGCCAACGCTCCTAGCGGCCCAGCCGGCCTGAAACGCGCATCTGATATCGCTGAACCAACATTGACACCTGAGCAGCAGATCCAAATTGACTCTCTGATCGAACAGCTAATCGCCCCAAAATTTTCCCAACGAGAAAGTGCAGCTACGGGACTTCTGCAGATCGGCGTTCCAGCATTAGCGAGTTTGAGAAAGCAGCTTGAACTATCGTCCGAGAAAGAAGCCCAAATCCGGATCACCGAGCTGATCAAACAACTAATTGATGGCCAAGTCGAGGTCCAGATCGAGGACTTTATGGCGATGAAGCCTGTCAACTTTCCGGGCTGGCCTGAGATCCGACTCATCCTCGGCAACGACACAATCGCCACCCGAACCCTGTTCGTGGAGATAATGCGGAGCCACCCCACTCTGCCTGCCGCCATGCAGCGGAACTTTACCAACCGTGATCGGAGCATTGCGTTGGAAAGTGTAGTAGAGGCTTTACAAAAGACGCGATTCAAACAAGCGGCAACCACTGCTGACGCATTTGCTTTGGTACTCCCACACATTTACCCAGACTTCGTGATGCCCGATGGGTGCGAAGACCTTGTCATCAGTGTTTGGCAATCCAACACAGCAACCAACCTTCGAAAAGATTCCCAGCTTGCACCAAGCTTTCGTTATTTACTTGGGCAATGGATGATACAAACCAGCTTGGCAAACCGCGAGGATGTACTCTTCTACGGCATGGATTGGGATATGCCCCAATGCCAAATTCTTGCCAAGAACACAATCCTTAATGAGCAGGATGCCAGCACAGACGCTCTCGCATACTGCTTAAAAGCAATGGCCAAGTTTGGAAACCGTGGCGACGTTGCTACGATCAGCACACTGTTGACCGACAAACGCCCTGTCAGCCGCCCCTTGGTCACGCCACGGGGAACGATTTCAAATCAAGTGAGCGATTTAGCGATTGCGGCAATCGCCTGCATTTACGGCGTTGAACTGGAAGACGTTGGCTTCACAGGTGCCACCCGCGACCCACGGCACGGATTCCAACCTCGGGAAATCGGATTTCTCAAGGACGCGCCCGAAGAGCGAGCGGCGGCAGAAAAAATGATCAAAGCGATCCTGCAGGCATCGCCCCCCATCACACCCCCACAAAGAATCCCACCACTCGCTCCGGGGATTGGCAATTGAAAGGTGAACGTGTTGGCGAGCCAACGAACCGAAATACGTTCATCCAAATTCTCTGCAATGAAGTCTGGCCTTCAACATTCAGAAATGGTGGCGTAACTTCCGGGACAGAAATTGAGGTTTGCGGGCCTGCCCCATCACGCGGGCGGCGGGGACCTCGGCAAAAGAACTGTTACCTGCCCACCCTCGCTCTACTCTCCTTGGTCGTCTAACGCGTTTACTCACGCGTCAGCCTTCTTCAAGCATCCCACCCTGAGATGCGATTGGTGCTGGGGTCGGTATCCCGCGGACCTTGATATAACCTGAAATGGCCACGATCACGGCCGCAAGAACCACAAGGATTTTGAGCCAGGTACCACGGGCGCGACGAATTGGCTCAAGCTTCTTGCTGCGCCCGACCAAGGCGGCTGCCAGAAAGAATACCCCGAGCGCAAGAAGCATTTTCAAACCTAACAACGCATGATACAAGGCATCGCCTTGGTGATTCGCCAATGCTCGGTAATAGTTGTAGCCACCGCTGACGATAAACAATAGAACACCGATGTGTACAAATCGCTTCCACCGCCCTGTGATCGCATCGGCGAGTTGACTGTGTGGCTCGTCCGACAAATTCTTCGCAGCTGGCATCAGAACCATGAGCGTAAACACGCTCCCACCAACCAGAACAATCGCTGTCCCGACATGCACGATGCGTGAGATAGTATCGAGTATTTCCATGAGATCAATTCAAGCTAAAGGGAGGTGGAAACTCCTGATTCTTCTTTCCGGCATCGGAAAACTCGACGGCGGCGTCTGACAGCAAATCGATACTGCCACTTTTCAGTAATCGCACCAGTTCGACAGCCCGTGAATCGACGTCTGAGTCACCCAACAGTAGCAGCTTCTGCTCAACTTCAAATGGAAGCGTGTAGGAAATGATATCGGTAATCGGCCCCAACCCCATTTGCCCTGCCATCAGGTCGTGTAGATTTTGTTGCGAATTGACGCTCGCCGGAATGACCTCGCCAAAGGCTTCCAGCAAATCGCTTTTCAGTTGCCCTCGGCCCGTTGCTCCCGCAGGTGGATAGATGTCATCCAACACATCTACCTTAGCCATTCGGAACGGTCGACCGGCGTCGATTTCACTGATGATCCGTGCTCGACGCACGCCCACGAGCAGGACATTGTGCCTGCCATCCTCAACCTCAGCGTGCGAAACGATCCTGCCAAGACAGACGGTACTCGCGATTGTTGGCTCACTCATCACACTGACCACGTGGCCCCCCGTGAGAGTCGACATGGCAATCAAATGATCCCCGTTCAAAGACTCGCTCAACATCTCGCAATATCGCGGCTCGAAAATGTGGAGAGGTTGCATTGCATGCGGGAAAAGAACCAGATCGGGCAACGGGAATAACCTTACTCGCCCGTCAAAATCGTCTGGCAAGCGTGTGACGGCATCCAGATCATCCATGGGTTGTCTCCTGCGTTAGGTCAACTGCCTGAAATATCAAGAACCACCGTCAACCAACGTCTTAAAGCAATAAAGTTCTCATCACACAGTACAAGGCTTGGACAGTCGTGACCCAAGTGTTCTTCACCTTGCCGTTGCCCGACACTCTCGGGCGACGGAAAAAAAGCAGTAACCACCTCGGGTACTCCCGTATCCCCCACCAGTTTAGCGGCGATGTCAATCAAAGGCGGATAATTGCGTTAGTTGCCGCTGGTAGATCGAGGTAGAAAACGACCCTTCGGCCACTCAAAAGGCTGTTGCCACGACCGGCTTTTGCGGCAATCCAAGCAACACACCCTTCTTCCATGCAACGTAACTGAGCTGATCACACGCACGCGGCTCGAGTAGAAACCTACCAGAGCATTCTCAGTCGCGACTCGCCATCAAAATGCGCAACACGTAGAAGAACAACATCACAACGTCTGCAAACAGCACCAATGAAGCTGCAACGTGTTGGTCTACACCAAAGTGATGGATCACATTGGAGGTGTCGTAGAGGATATAGGCACACATGAATGCCACCATCAACGCAGAAAACCAAAGCCCCAAGGAGAATCCGAACAGGATTCCCGCAACGATGACGCCCATTGCGACGAATCCGCCAATCATCAGGTATCGGCCCCAATTACTCAAGTCCGCACGCGTGATGAAGGCAACCGCAGTCAAGCCTAAGAAGGCGACCCCAGTGATGACCCCTGCCGTCGCCGGCAGGCTGGGATCTTGCAACACATTGATGCAGATGTACAGAATCGGCAGCAGCGTGATTCCCCAGGCACCCACATAAAGGGTCAAACCGGCGTATTGCAACGGTGCCGGCGACCCACTGTTGGCCCAACTACGGGCGACCCAACTCACTGCCATGAAACCGACTATCACCAACAACCAGCCGTAGCCCCCGGTCATGGTGGCAACCATGTTTTGCATCGTGGCAACCGGGACCGCGTTGAATAAAACAAATTCCAACCCAATCAAGGCCAAAATCGCACCAGTTAGGTGCGTGTAGGTTCGTCGGATGAAAGCGGTGCGCTCATTTTCTGGCGCATGAACGACTGCGTTCTCAATATTGACCGCATAGGGGTTGTTCTGGTCGATATGCGACATCGCGGGGGTTTCCTTCTCTGCTGACTTAGGTTCGAGCGACGGAAAAAACTTCCGTGACAAAAAATAGCGAAAATACCGCTCCGTTTGCCTGATGCCGGATTATACGCGACCAAGTTCCTTTGGTGCGAGGGGAAATGATTGACGAGCCGGCACTCGTGCGCGACAATCTGCACGTGCAGGGGCGTGAACCCCACCCTTGATCGGATCAGACGGTACCGCCGCCTCGGTTCGATTGACGACTCATCCCGAATTACCCGCAACGGACCAAGACTGATCATGCTGCTTTCGGGTCAAGAGATACAGCGACGCCAAGACAGCGATTTGCTCATTGAGCCCTTCTCAAACGAACGGCTCAACCCCAACAGCTATAATCTCGCTCTCCACGACGAGCTCCTCGTTTACGAAGAAGTGGTGTTGGATGCGGCATCACCGAACCGCTATCGACGGCTAGAAATCCCCGCCGAGGGCCTCACATTGCAGCCCAACATGCTGTACCTCGGGCGAACGGTAGAGTACACACAAACGCACGGTTTCGTCCCCATGATTCAAGGCCGATCTTCATTGGGCCGACTGGGACTGTTTATCAATCCTGGTGGGAGCGTTGGCGACGTTGGCTACTGCGGAACGTGGACACTGGAAATGCACTGCGTTCAACCAGTTCGAATCTACCCCAACATGCAGGTGTGCCAAATTTACTACCTGTCACTCGAAGGTGCTGCGGATTCCTACTGCAGCGATAAGTACCAGAATAGCCGCGACATCCAACCCAGCTTGTTATTTCGTGAACTTGGGGGTGATGATCAGGACACCCAGTTGGAACTGAACTTTGACGAATTGCTGCATGGCAGCAAGTGAGATCCTAAGGCAGCCAACAGCTGGCCTCTGGCATTCAAAACCTGGCATACAAAATCGGACCAGTCGAGTCGGGACCAGTCATTCACGTGAGTGTTTGAGCTTGTGAGTTGATTGCCTCGATTTGTGATCCAAAAACAACAGTTCGCGATAAAGCATTTCAACGCGTGGCATTTCGCATCCCCGATCTCTCGCGTGCCGAATCGGGACTCCAAGGATCGCTTCGATCTCCATCGGTCTATGGTTGATGAAATCAAGCCGCATGCTGCTGTCATAGGGAACCATGTCCCGTGTGACATCCAGTGTCGTTTGAATCACCTGTTCGCTGATCTTCGATCCACACGCACTGGCAGCGCGGTGCACCTCTTCCATCAGACTTTTGGCCAAGTCACACGACTCTGGGCTTTCCATCAATTCCTGCGTCGAAGCATTTAGCACAACCGATAACCCGTTGAAGGGAATATTCCACATCAGTTTTTCCCATCTCGCCGCAGCCAGATCAGGAACAAGCTTCGCGTCAATTCCTGCGTGCACCAAATCATCGCGGATCGCCGCCGCGTGGTCTGAAGTTGGTTTCAGTGTGGGCTGGTAATCACCAAACAGGATTCGACCGTGATCAAGATGCCTGATGTGGCCGGGGCCCACTTTGTTGCTGCAGAGAAAACAACATCCGCCCAGCACACGATCAGGGCCAACGACTTGAGCAGCGTCATACTCCACGTCCAATCCATTCTGAAGCACAAGGACACGTCCGCCTTGTGACGTCGGTCTTGGCAGCAGATCTGGCAACAGTCCGTTCTGAGTGGTTTTCAGTGCAACGACGGTTACATCACAGGGAGGCATCGTTTCCGCAGAAGCGTGAACATTGACCTCTTTGACTTCAAAATCGCCCAACGGCGTTTCGACCTTCCAACCGAGCTGACGGACATGCTCTGCATCACTACGCAGCAGAAAGTGGACTTCGAATCCAGCTTTTGCCAACAAGCAGCCGTAAAGCCCACCCAATGCACCGCCTCCGATGACACCAAACCGCGTCGTTCTCACCATGGCTCACCTCGCGTGTGGAATTGAAAACGGCGGCTCGCTGAGACATTCACTGGTTGTTTCAAGCCTCACTGCAAGCCGTATTTCACACCGTGACCAGTTCCGGGAATCGAGATGCACGCGACAGTGGCAAGTTTCACTGTGAATCCACGCCATTACCAAGCAGTGACCGCCGCAACGAAAGCCTAGCCATCCTTCATCACACCAGTCATAGTCACATCTACCCGGGTTACACTACCCGCTAGTGCGACACTCAACGTTCGCGAAACAATTCACTAATGGATTGGTCGTGATGAATCCTCTTGATTGCTTCAGCCAACAACGGGGCGACCGTCAGTTCGACGAGATTGGGCAATTGCTTCTCTTTTGGGATCGGTATGGAATCTGTAACCACGATCGAATTGATCGGCGCGTCACGTAATTTTTCGATTGCCGGCCCGCACATCACCCCATGCGTCGTGGCGATATGAATTTCCCGCGCCCCCGCTTCATGGACTAGCCGGGCGGCGCCACAGATGGACCCTGCCGTGCTGATCATGTCATCAAACAGCAATGCGATTTTTCCATCGACGGGGCCGCCGATGATCGTGCTTTGGCGTACTTCCAACGCGCTTGTGCGCCGTTTATCCACGATGGCAAGCGTCCCCCCAAGTCGTTTGCTGTGACCGAGGGCGCGTTTGATACTACCTTCATCCGGGCTGACGACAACAATATCGTCACCTTCCATCCCCAAGTCGCTGAAGTGCTCGTTGAGCACCGGCGCGGCATAAAGATGATCGACAGGCACATCAAAAAAGCCTTGAATCTGTGCAGCGTGCAAGTCCATAGTAAGCACGCGATCAGCACCAGCACGCGTGATCAAGTTAGCCGCAAGTTTGGCGGTAATCGGAACACGCCCCTCATCTTTGCGGTCTTGGCGTGCGTATCCATAATAAGGAATGACAGCGGTGATCCGTTCTGCGCTGGCCCTTTTGCAGCAGTCGATCATGATCAACAACTCCATCAAGTTGTCGTTGACCGGAGGTGCTGTGGGCTGAACAAGAAACACATCGCGACCGCGTACGTCCTCGTCTAATTTGCAGAAGTTCTCACCATCGGGAAATTTCCCAAGCGTGATAGCAGCGGGCTCAAGGTGGAGATGTTTACAGATTTTCGCAGACAACTCGTAATTTCCACGACCGCTGAATATTTTTAGTTCACGCATAACCCATGGCTCTCATTTGCTCGTCAACTTGCTGCAATTCGTCGACATTGTTGATCGACAATGATTCACACTCTTTGAGAACAGGCACTGCTGCCACCGGTCGCCCGGCTTCGCGTAGAAGTCTCGCACAATCCGTTAGATAGTACTCAGATTGGGCGTTATCGTCACTAAGTTGCTCCAAAACCTGTAACAAATCCTGGGTTTCGAACAGGTAGGTGCTCATGTTCACCTCCCGAATCGCCAATTGTTCGGCAGTTGCGTCTTTGTGCTCAACGATCCCCGTGAATTCGCCTTCTTGATCACGGACGATGCGGCCCAACCCAGTGGGATCGTCTTTTTCGAGCGTGCCAAGCAGCAAGGCTGGCTGAGTCTGCTCAAAATGCTGCAGAAGCTCCTGCAGACTGGAGGCTTGGATCAGCGGAGAATCCCCAGCGACGACGATCGTTGGGCCCTGCTGCTCAGCCAGAGCATCTCGGCACATCTGAACGGCATGCCCCGTGCCCAATTGCGGACTTTGCAACACGAAATGAGTGTCACCCTGACGGGACTTCAATTCTGCCTCCACCATCTCCGATTCATGGCCCACCACGACGATATGTCGTCGGATTCCCGCTTGTTCGAGCGCGTCGAGCACAAAGTGAATCATCGGCCGCCCCACCACAGGACACAGCACTTTGGGCAGATCGCTCTTCATACGCGTCCCCTTACCGGCAGCCAAAATCACAGCACAAGGTTCATTCATTTCAATAAAATCGCTTCGAGACTAGAAAAAATGACTCCAAAAATGGAGCCCTGCATTGCCAATCGTCTACTCTCACGCCAAATCTCACAAGACGGGCGAATTCGTCTGGATTCCGAATCCCAAAATTGGCGACAATTACCGCTGATACGCAGACAAAATGCAAGGAAGCCCACGTGACGACGGCTGTGACGATAACGAACCTCTGGCAACGCTCTCAGCGCCTCACGACGCTGATCGTCGATTTTGTGCTTTATGCTACGGTCCGCGTCCTGATCTCGGTTTTGCAAACGCTGCCCACTGATATGGGCGACAGGCTCTGCCATGGACTTGCGTGGCTGGCGATTGGACCACTCAAAATACGTCGAGACATCACTAAAAAAAATCTGGACCAGATTTTCCCGAACGCAAGCAAGGAAGACCGCGAACGCCTGTCGCTAGCCATGTGGCACCACCTATTTCTGATGGTCTGTGAAATCGCGTGGGCTCAGCGCCGCCTGCATCTGACCAACTGGAGCCAGTACATCGTCTTCGAGGAAAACCGGGAAACGCTTCGGCATCTGCTGAGCCGCCGCCCAAAAGTGACCGTCACCGGGCATTTTGGAAATTTTGAGGTCGGTGGCTACCTGACTGGGCTCATGGGCTTCAGCACACTCACAATCGCGAGAAAACTCGACAACCCGTTTCTGCATGACTGGGTACAACGCTTTCGCGGTGCAAAAGGCCAACACATGGTCGACAAGGAAGGCTG
>CAXGRW010000114.1:0-10853 GCA_964012125.1 uncultured Rhodopirellula sp. | reverse complement strand
CTTTCATTAGCCAAGTATCTGTTCATCACGGATGATCCGAGCAATGAGCTGAACATCCATGACATTGAGAGCTACATGCACCACATCCTTTCCCGCGTTGACTGGAAACGTGACCTGCACTTTCAGACTCGAACCACGATCGACACGCTTGACTACTCTGGCAGTGGATTCAATCAGGGTTCCAAAGTGGTGATTGCAGCGACAGGGCCACCGCAACGCAGCTTGGGTACTGACCTACCACAGGAACTGACATTGCCAGAAGGATTCGAGAACCCGAAGATCGTTGCACCAGGCATCATCGCGATCGAGGCACCTCGATTTACCAACGCCGAGTCAACAAAAGATTTGCAGAGGTTTGTAAAAAGCATGGCGAGCAGGCCATGTTTTGCAACACTGCCCCTGATAACACTTGTCGACGATAGTGACTTTGCCGCTCGCTCGATGAGCAATTGGCTGTGGACCACGTTCACGCGAAGCAACCCAGCGTGTGATATGGACGGCCTTGGTGCCAAGTCTGTCAACAAACATTGGGGCTGCAGTGGTTCACTGGTAATTGACGCAAGGATCAAACCACATCACGCACCTCCGCTAATTGAAGACCCGGAAATCACGGCAAAAGTCGATGCCCGGGCAGCTCGCGGTGGCGAACTCGCAAAGTACCTTTGAATTCCGTCTTCCCGACACTTCACCCACAAATCACTATGTCCAAGCTGCAAGAAGTTTTTGACTGCCCCGAACCGGTTGCACTGGTTACCGGAAGCGGATCTCGAAGAGTCGGACGAGCAATCGCTATCCACTTGGCCAGTCTCGGGTGCCGCGTTGCGTTGCACGCCAATACGAGTGTTGATCAAGCGAAAGACCTTGCCCGTTACATCAGTGACAATCACTCGAAACAGGCCATCGTCACACAAGGAAGTCTGTGCGATGAAGGGACGCCGGAACGATTGGTCGACGAAACCGTAACAAAATTCCAGCGGATCGATATTCTGGTCAATAGCGCTGCGATCTGGCAGCCGACACCCTTGGAAAAGATCACTGCTGGTGAAATCCGAGAATACTTTGAAATCAACTCCATCGCGTCTTTCTTATGTGCCAAAGCAGCAGGACTGCGAATGGTGGCACAGCCGATGGGTGGATCTATCATTAACATTGGCGACTGGGCCACAGTACGTCCTTATCTGGACCATGCCGCTTACTTCCCCAGTAAAGGTGCGATCGAGACCATGACCCGATCACTAGCCGTTGAGTTCGGACATCGGAATCCACGGATCCGCGTCAATTGCATCCAACCCGGTCCTGTCTTACTGGGCGAAGAGGCGACCGAGGAGTTTGCACAAAGGATGGCAACCAGCACACTGGCAGGTAAGGTTGGCACTCCTGAACACGTTGCGCACGCAACTCAATTTCTGTGTGAAAATGACTTTGTGACAGGCACCTGCATTCCAGTCGATGGAGGGCGGAGCATCTTCGCTCCTGACGGGATTCAGGCCGGACTCAATAGTGGCTAACTGGCTTGGTCTTCCAGGGGAGCGTATTCATGGTTCGCGAAGTCACAGAACAGGTCTTCCTTCGTGGACGCAGTGCTTCGGACGAATCCCAATTTCGCGAGGCAGCCTGCGCTTATACACCCCACGTCATCGCGTCCCAAAGCTTCACTGCCAGACCACGTAGCCATCCGCAAAACAGATTCTGGGGCGAGATCAACGCGGTGCTGCCACAGAAACTGTGCTTCGCTCCACAGATTGAGATCTGGATTACTGGCTCTTGAGTCTGTACCCAAGGCCACTCGCACCCCGTACGACAACATGGTCGCCACTGGATGCAATTCATATTGGAAAAAATGATGGGTCCTCGGACAGTAAACGACCGTCAGATGGGGATACTCTGCAAGCTTCACTATTTCTGCTTCGCTGAAGTCGTTTGCATGAATAAGCAGCGACCGTGGAGCCCTTGCCAATTGCTCAATCAGCCACAGAAAGGGATTCTTTGGCCATGGAAAAAGATCGTCCCTCCAAACGCCCATCGACTTAAGAGCCTCAGCGAACGGCCCGGCACCGGATTCCAATAACTCTCGCTCATACGGTGATTCGGCGACATGCATGGCCAGAGATCGCTGCTTAGCATTCGCAACCTGAAGACATGCTTCAAGAGTTTCCCGAGAGGTAGAATAAGGTGCATGCGGGCTCACCCCACTGCAAGCATCAAGCCCTAGATGAGCCTTTGCAACGTCAAGACGTTCTCTGCCGCGTTCCGAACTCAATCCCAACACCTCTGCAAAAGAGATGAGATCTACATCATTTAACTGCGACGGATAGTTGCAAGGCGGCGTTGTAATCTCACCAACCAAACACGTCCCCGTGCGTGCACACTCCCTCATTCCCCGCTCAATGGCTTCACTACGGCTTATTTCATCGGTGGCCCGGCGTGTACTCACTACCTGACCTATCCACTCCGGCAATGAGATCCCTGGGAAACCGATCATGTCTGAACAGTCTGAGAATTCAAGGTGCGTGTGAGCATTTACCAGACCAGGCAGAATGGCAATATCACCCAGATCCTTAGCGGGGCGAGGTGCCTTACCGGAGCCAAAGGCAACCACTTGGCCATCGTCAATTTCCACCCAACCACCATGAATGGGCTCACTCGTAACGGGAACGATCCACCGCGCCGCTAACATTTGGCTTTGAAGTTTCTTCATGAAAATACCTTCCTCACAAAATCGCTTACCGCATTCATTCTACGACCGTGATCCCGTGCACGTAGCCCGCGAATTATTGGGAATGTCACTGCTTAGAAAAACTCGGGGCAAATGGATTGGTGGGCAAATTGTTGAAACCGAAGCCTACTTGGCCAGTGGTGATGCAGCCAGCCACAGTGCTCGGGGAAAAACCGCTGGAAATGCATCGATGTTCGGCCCGCCTGGAACATTGTACGTCTATCCGATTCATGCCAAGTATTGTTTGAATGCTGTGACACAGTCGTCGGGGATGGGCAGTGCTGTGCTGATCCGGGCCATCGAGCCGATATGGGGTCTGCCCACAATGCAGCGTCAACGTGGCACTGACGACCTGAGTCGATTGACTCGGGGACCAGCAATGCTTTGTCAAGCACTCGGTGTCGACCGCTCACTCGACCTTTCGGATCTTGTTCATTCCTCCAATGTAGGTATTTTCCAGAGTGGGCAAACGGCCTCCCGAGTATGTCGCACCGCGCGGATCGGCGTGACCAAAGCACAGAAACGAAAACTACGCTTTTTCATCGATGGCAATTGGTACGTCAGCGGTCGCAGGCAGGATCATCAAACACGACCTACTCGCCCAATCAAAATCGCTATTTCCTGACATAATCAAGTACACCTGAAAGTCATGCGAGATGAAACCGTGCAACTGGCGACCAACACCGAATTGGCCTCAGGCACAGGACAATCAGCCCAAGCCTCACGTCTGGAATGACCGATTCCGATCAGTGGCATCATGACGATTCGGTGGTTCAGTCCTTTTCTCACGGATCGTGCTGCTCGCTGAACACGAAACCCCACACTTGCCATGATGGCCGTTCCCACCCTAACCCGATTACTCTATTGGAACGATGGCGAGGATGCCTCGTCCTGCTGAGGAATGAACGCGAGTGGTGCTGAAAACCTATCTTTGGATATGGTGGCTTTGCTGCCGGAACCTGTATCCCCAACGCACCCCTGACTCATTCCGAACTCATGCTGCCGTCATCACATCCGGCAGCCTCGTGATGGCTGAAAGGAATCCAGTGCCATGCGAAGTCGGCTTTGGCCACACGCTCTGATCGTCGCAGCAGGGATCACACTCATTGTGACCCTGATCCGCTTGGATTCCAAGATCGCTCATTCGATCGAACCGGTAGTGATTGAGAATATCACATTCGATCCTGAGACCGATTCAGAGTCATCGCCATCCGACCTCGTGATGCCCTACTT
The DNA here is from genome assembly GCA_964012125.1 of uncultured Rhodopirellula sp. Taxonomy (GTDB): domain Bacteria; phylum Planctomycetota; class Planctomycetia; order Pirellulales; family Pirellulaceae; genus Rubripirellula. Next base: position 6,904 of record CAXGRW010000114.1, on the reverse strand, counting down.
CACGCCGATCGAGCGTATTGCAACGAAGCTTGCTGAGCCTGAATCGATTGCATCGGAAACACCATCAATCATCGAAGTTCCCCCCAGTCTTATTCCAGCCTGCCAATGCAAAAACGAATGCACCTGCCTTCAGATACGTCGCGCAGATTCTGCGATGCGTTCGTCTTACCGTTGCCTTTTCTTTGAAAACGATTTTCGTTATCTGAATGATCCCTGCTACCGCGGTTCGCGTTATCCAGGTGACTGCTTCAAAGGGTTACTGCAACGACGCGTGGACCTTGGAGGCGAAGCCCGCATTCGATTCCAAGACGAATCGAACGTCGCTGGAAGTGGTTTGACCGGTGACAGTGATGATTATTGGCTAACGCGAGTGCGACTTTTTGCGGACTACCAAATCAATGACTGGTTCCGTGTCTATGGTGAATACCTGCACGGTGGCTCGACTGCGGAAATCCTGCCGACCGGCCCCGGCAGCCCATCGCTTGATCGCATACAAAACGGTTTTCTTGACGCACAACTCACAGAGACATTGAGCCTGCGTATTGGGCGTCAAGAACAGTGCTATGGATCCCAACGACTGGTATCGCCACTGAACTGGGTAAATGACCGACGAACCTTTGATGGAGTAAAAATCAATCACCAAGGACACCGTTGGAAAGCTGATGCTTTTTTCCTTCATCCAGTTGGTAACCTAGATTCTGGACAAAACAGCAACCGTGCCGACGAGGAAGTTGACTTTTATGGAATTTACGCTGCACAGCGCTCCACCGAAAATTTGAACTTTGACGCCTATTATTTAGGGCTCAATAACCGACGCGAACAATACGACTACCAAACCATTGGCACCCGACTCCGAGGCGAAACCAAAACCGGAAAGTTGTTTGCATTTGAAGGTGCCTACCAATTTGGCAGCAATAGTCCGGGATATGGAAATCACGACGCAGGATTTGTCACTGCCGGCATGGGACACCGTTTGCGCGGCCTGCATCCGCACAGTAAAAAAGATTCCCGACTGTGGCTGTGGTACGACTGGGCATCCGGAGACAATGAGATTCCCGCCGCGCGAGGCGACGGTGGATTCGATGCATTATTTCCTCAATCACATTGGTATCTCGGCTTCATGGACCTGTTTGGGCGTCGCAACATCAATGATGTCAGTCTTCAGTTCACGACCCCCGTACTCAGCCCAAAAGTTGAACTGACGCTTTGGTACCATTATTTCTTTCTGGATCAGAAAACAACTCCGTACAACGCGGACATGACAGCTTTCAACCCCACCAATGCAGCAGCAGACCGCGACTTGGGTCATGAGTTGGATGTTTTGATCAACTTCGCCTTGAATCCACGAAACGACCTTCTTCTGGGATATTCGATCTTCCAGCCCGGCAAGTATTACAAACTGACTCCAGGCGTCCCCAGCGATGCTGATGGACAGTTCCTGTACCTGCAATACCAAACTCGTTTCTAGCCAGAACCTACTCCACAACAGTTTTTTTCGAACCAGCAATTAAAGCTGTCCGACAAAAACTGTACGACAGATTGTCGAATCATAATTCAATCAGTTACCGATGCAAATCAAGCCATCGATTGTGTGTGCAAACAAGGAATCATTTGCGTAACTCAAACTCGCTCGATTCCACGAACCGCCAACAGGCCCGAGGTCATTGATGGCGACAATCGCGTCTTCGTTGAGCGTCTCACTGCCCCAACGAATCACGTACACCGTACCAGCCATCGTCGGTAAATAGAGGCAGTCTCCGACTACCGTTGGCAACTGTGATGCATGGTGTCCCCAACCATTGCCCTTGGATCGTTGGTCGCCCATCACCAAGTTTCCACCAGCATCTTTCATGTCATTCTCTTTGAACGCCCACATGGTAATGGGAATTGCTGCCTGCTTCTTCTTAGCCCCCTTCAAAGCGTCTAGCACCTTCGCATCCATATCCTCGGGGCCCCACAACAACTCATCTTTTTGCCGTTCGGACCCTGGACGCATCTGGACAGGCAGTTGCAAATATTCAACGCGTCCAGTCCTGGAATCGACCCTTCCCAGCCACGGTTCTGTGTAACTGCGGAAGTAGTGATATGATCCCGCAAGCACGTTCGATTGCTGGATAATCGATCGTGGTTTTTTCACATTCGCAATACTTGTCGATTCTGTCTTCCACCCGCCAGCACCGTGCAGTCGAACCGAAACATCTTTGACAATGGAAACTTGCCGGTTGACCTTACCGGTCAATGCATCAACCCATAGATGATTTCCAGCGTCAAAAACCAGCACATCGTCGCCCACGAGATTGTAGGTCATCGTACTCATGAACTTCGGCAACGGTAGTGTCCAGAGCGTCTTCCCATCAGCAACATCAATCATTGAAATGCCTGTTGGTTTTTCGGGGGGTGAATGCCCACCTCCACGACCGACAACCATCACATCACGACCATCTGTTCGAGTCATAAGTAATGGCACACAACCCATATTAACGCCACAACTCGTTGCCCAACGGTCTTCGCCTGTCTGAAGATCGATGGCTTGTAGTTGCGTCCACTGTTCGATCGCCGCATCACCGTGATCGTGCGTGAATTTCCCACCTCCATCAGGCATGTAGCTCTGCTTGATAAAAACCACAGACCCTTGAATGAGTGTCGGCTGACTGCGGCCAACAGCCATCAGTTCCCGACTCCATTGCAGGTCTCCATCGAGATCAAAACATGCGATCGTTCCCGATGCATTGAAGAAACAAACAGATCGCCCATCAGTGACCGGAGGAGGTGCGGTGCTATCGCTAAAACATCCAGATAAACGGAGTGGGTGCTTAGCTGCAACATCGCGTTTCCATAGAGTCTTGCCAGTATTCGCATCACAGCACCAGGCGACGATGTTCGAACCAATGGTTGAATCCTGTTGAACGGGTTCCATCGTCGTAAAAAAGATCCGGTCACCCCAATTAATCACAGTACTCTGACCAGTAGCTGGGAGCGTCACTTTCCATTTGATGCCCTCATCACGAACCACGCTCCAACGTGTTGGTGCAGCCGCATGCAAAATGCGAAACCTGGCATTTGGCCCCGTTCCCTGATTCCAGTTTTTCATCAGGCTTCGTTGAAAGAAATGCAGCACACGTTGCCTGACATCGTTTGTACGAAACAGTGGTCCGCCATGTTTTCCACCCTTCACAACATGCAGCTCTGACAGAGCTCCGCTCGCCACCAGTTTCGTGTGAAGACGAGTGCTTTGTGACACGGGGACTCCCGTATCCTGATCACCGTGCATGATCAGAAAAGCCGCTGCGTCACCACTCACATGATCCATCGCACTTGCATCCGCCGCCAAATCCGGGACCTCACGTACCGTGGCACCCAGCAATTTTGCCCCGTTTGACCCAGCGACATCCTCAGCGGTTCGTCCATTCCCAATATTATTTGGTGGCATGGTCATCAAGTCCGCTGGACCGAACCAATCACACACGGCCTGCACACGACTGGAAACACTCTCCTTGCCGGGAAAGACACGTGTCCCCATCAAAGCAGCAAGATGCGCACCAGCTGAGGTGCCAAAAGCTCCGATCCGATCAGGAGCAATTCCATAGATTTCTGACTTACGCCGAACCCAACGCACTGCCTCGTAACAGTCGTCGATTTGAGCAGGCCACTGAGCGGAATCAGTCAAACGATAGTTGATACTGGCAACTGCGAAACCATGATCGACAAGCCATGCCGCGTTCTGCTTGGCAGACTTTTTATCGCCCCCTTTCCATCCACCGCCGTGAACAAACACAACGCAGGGAACCCCAGATCCACTCTCGACTCTCGAGCGGTCATCCACATTACCCAACGCCGGGAGATACAAATCCAGCAGAAGCGTCTGCCCATCAACCTTCGCGTATTCCACATCGCGCAACACTTCGGGTTCAACAGCGAAGGTTCGCAGCGAAACCATGCAACAGCAAATAGCAATCATGTACCGTAATTGCACAAGAACACCTCAGGAAACAGGGGGCGAGATTCCGATGAGCCTAAGCAATGAGTGGCAGCCCTCGCAAAAGCACAAGCTAACGAATAGCAATGGTGAGCCAACCACCATCCGCTTGAACCAGTCGGGGTCGAAATTCGACTCCCCGCAATGATTCCATTTTGGCATCTTCTGCGACCTTGATGGCTCGCTCCAAGATGACATCTGGAAAGACTTTTCCAAACGATTTTTCGATGACAGGTTTCATGCCAGCTTCGCTGATGGAAAGTTTCTTTCCACCAAAATCGACTTTGACCTTACCATCTCGCTTGAGCACAACAGTCCCGTCTTCAAGCTTGGTTGGCTTGTAATCAGCGGTGACTTCAAGAGCTTTCTGCAGCACCCTTGTTCCCTTGGTGAAGCGTCGACCACGCACACCAACACGAACGACCTGATCTCTAGCTTCAAAGACAATGGGCCGCAGTTGAGAAAACACGATCTCGAACGGCTCCTCGTCAGCTGCCGCAACTTCTTTGTCGCCTTTCTCTTTGGCGGCTGAATCCTCAACTCCTCTGCCTATTTTACCCAGCAGCTCATCGAGCTTTTTCTCATTCAGTGTCCTTCCTGCGAGGACGGTTGCACACGCATTTTCAACCGCTGACTCATGAATCTGAATAGCGACATCAAACGTTTCGTCAACCGTGGGGCGAGAATCCACTGAACCCAGTTGGTGGCTCGCGCGAAAAAGAGAATCGATCGCAAGCATCTGCTCAGTGGATGACCACTCATGGATGGGCGTTGTCAACGACAATCGCTGTAAAGCCGTCCCTCCGTCTGCAAGAAACCCTGATTGAGAACCGAGATCCAGATTACTTGCTTCTTCCTCAAATTGCTGGCTGACCTGCTGCTTGAGCCGCTGCGTTGCGATGCAATCAGCCTTTGGTTTTTGTCGTCGAGCTGCCTTCCACGCCAATTTGCGAACAAGCTCCATTTTGTGGCAGATGGCGTCGATGGTTGTATTCAATTCAACATCTGTCTTATTACCCGACAAATAGAATCCGGACGCATCGATGTTGAGTGTTCTCGCTAAGTCGATGTCCCCTGTACCCGTGGTCAACAAACGCACTGGACCGTTGTAGCCCGTATTATTGCTGTTGAACCTGGCTTTGAATCCCAATTCGATCTTAGCGCTGTCAGTCGATGGCAGCAATTTCGCACTGACAGTGCCAGTCATGGTGGCCGTTCCGACGATACGCGTACCAAGGATCGTCTGACGAACAGGCTCCTCGCGTGTCAACTCACGGTCGACAGCCTTTTTCAATAACGGTGTTCCAACTAGCACTGCTACATTTGGTTTACCAAAAACTTCACGAAAAGCACGGACCAACAGCTCACCCTGCCCGGACGAATCAATCGTTCCGACAAAGAAACTCATCTGTGCAAATTGATCCGTTGTAGGAGTCGCTTTTAGCTCACCGACCAGTTTCTTCAACGCGGCCAACGTGCCGACAACTCTCTTGCCCTTCGTGCCATTCAGGCTGATTGCCTGAGAAAGATGCAACCCAGATTCCCGTAAGTTGCGAATTGCACTGAGCTCCAAACCCGGCGTCATCCCAATCAAACGATCACGAAGTTTCTTGGCCTCAGCCAACACGACAGAGTCCGCAGCGGACGACTGAATAGCTTTTCTAAGTGGTTCTAGATCGAGAAACTGAAGCCATGCCTCGCGATTCTCTGCGTCGGTCGCACGTTGAAAATAGGACTCAACGGCGGCAAGCTTACCAACAAACTCTGCCTTCGCGATATCGACATCAGGCAGCTTTTCAGCATCAAAAGCTGCCTCGGTCGACCCGATCACCTCGATCAGGCGGTTCCGATCCTGCTCACTGAGTTGCCCGTAAGTGGCTGAAGGTGTACCGAGGAAGATACAAACAAACGCGATCAAAGATCCAAATCGTGACATGCTAAAAACGCGAAAAGGAGGAGCGTGCATAAAACCCGACGTTCAGGCAGCCTGGGTAGCCTAAGCTAAGTCTAACGTCCAGATCCACCGCAGTTCAGTGGGTGCAAGGACCGGTTGAGACAAACCGAAGCACTCAGACCCGCGATTGAACTTGCGAAAGCCCCTGTAAATGCGTTCTATACCGCCTTTTATCGCGTGGGATTGGCAGACACCCCGTCGCCATAAATTACGGGGTTTCTCAATAGACAGAGTCTGAATGTCTGATTCCAGCACAGAATTCTTCGATCGACTCGTTCACTTCCGCCTGAGAACCGTGTTGAATCGCAACAATGGTCAGGCCATGCTTTGCGAGCAGAAGTTTTCCAATTCTTAAATGATCGACCCTGACCCACTCAAGTGTACCGGCGGGGTGTTTTCCAACCTCTGGTTTGGCTGTGACCCCCTTCGGCGGCCATGAATCCAGCACATTGGCTTGCAAGCGAACGATGGAATTGGAGGCCTGATGAACAAAGGCTGGGCGATCAGCCAGGTGGTCCTCATCAACGGCCAAATAAGACCAACCAGGCAGCAAGGGAACTTTTGCTCCCAAGAGTGGAAACTGATGTGTCCGGTTTGTCGACCGAATGATGATTTGCTTCTCGCCATTGCCGGGGACAAGCATCTCAATCGGTGTTTGCTCTGTCAGCGTACCCATGGCGAGAACAAGACCAGCGATGCCCAACCCCACCCAAACCAGTGGCGTCAATTCGTGCGACTGGGAGGTTGGGGACATGAGACTCGCTTGATGATCTATGGGACAACTCTAATCACAGTTTAGGCATTTTAATCACGCCATCCCAGTCATCCGGTGGGACACGGTTATTACGCAAGATGATGGAAAGCAACACATCCTTAGGTCGATCCCAAGCTGGGATCGCATGCAATAAGTCATAAGCTGTACTCCAGTCACCACTTATCATGGCATCAAGGCTCGTTTCATACGAGGCGATTTG
>CAXGRW010000113.1:0-10926 GCA_964012125.1 uncultured Rhodopirellula sp. | reverse complement strand
TTGCTGAGGCATTGAGAACCCCGGCAGCGCCCTGATCAATATCCAAGAAGTTATCGGAAGCTGCGATTCCGCCTCCTGCTGCTTGAAGGATGACATCAGTTGCAACCTTAATGTTCGTCAATCCGTTGTTCAGGTTATCAAGGATCGAGCCGGACAGTGTTGCAAGCTGCACCCCGCCTTGTGACGAGTAGATAGTATCAACGGGTAGATTGCCTGCTTCTTCAGTTACATAGATGTCGTTTTTCGCGCGTGCCGTGAATGAACTGCCAGTCGTCAGGTCCAGACGGATGGGATTCTCCGAATTGCTGATAGGCCCATCCGCCGCTTCGAGCAGCAGGCTGCCGGCGCGAATCGTACGGTCAGCAGCCGACGCCGCATTCATGATGCTCCCGCCAGATTTGACCGTGACAGCCCCCGAAGTATCGACATTTTCGATACGGAAATCCTCCTCGGAACCGATGAATATCTGCGATGCGGCAGTGATATCCAAGACGCCCGTTGAGGTCATGTCAATGTCATCGCGCTGCCCTACTTCAATCGTGGATAGGCTAATGTCTGGATCACGAGGGTTCATCGCAATTTGCGTTACGGTTGCGTAGCGTCCAGTTTCCGCGGTCAAGCGATCCGTGAGAACAAGTGTCAAGGTGGTGGCGGATACCGATGCGATCTCCCAGAACTCACTATCCTCAGTCGCGTTGGAAGAACTACTTTCGACGCGGAGGTGTAAGCCTTCAACGTAACCATCGGCAATCCAATTGCCCCCGTCTCTGCGTTCGATTGTATCCCCAAGTCCGCTGTCAGTAGCGAAAGTTAAGTTGCCGGAAACCTTGCTTCCACTCGTGTAGAGAATGTCACTACGTTCCGCAGCGGACAGCGCAACTCGATCATCATCTGTCAACACGATCGGCGTTGTCGATATGTCAATCGTCACGGGGGCAGAGTAGGACCCGATTCCACCTGTATCGGAAATGAGTGTAATGTCATTGCCGTGAATATTGAATTCTTCGATGGTCGTTTGTGTGTCCGTCACTTCGGAAAGAATCCCGGCACTGAATGTGTTCATCAACTCTTCCTCAGTCCAGATCTTAATGGTGCTGCGAAGGGTTGTTTCCTCGTCTTCAGTGAGGGCGTACTCAAAGTCTGCGACGAAATACATCGTCAAATCACCAGCGTTATATCCACCCCGATCATAAGCAGCGAATCTGTCGTGCAGGGTGTGATACTGGGTGGTGCGTGAATTCTCGAGTGTCTGGATAGCAGTCGCCACGTAAGTCGCAAGGTCAGCCCCACTCAGTCCCTCTTTCTTACCTTCCTCTGTGTAGTATTCGTTGTAATAAGTTAATTCCGGTTCGCTGATGGTGACTGTTTGATCGGTGTTGTATTGCGGAACCGTTTCGAGTGTGACGGCACCTTCGTCTTGCTGAGACAGATCAATTGAGTCACCCGTGAAATTGATCGCAACACCGCCAAGCGTATTACTCAGCGTAAACTCCGTTGAAGAAACAATGGATTCGATGAAGTAGGTTGAACCTCCCTCTAGCTCGACAGGTAAGTGCATTCCCATCAGAACGACTGGCTGATCAGTGCTGAGATTGTGGTGGTCGATCGTCGAAATCGAATTTTCACTGGAGTCAATTAGGCTAACCTCAAGCGGTCCGCTCGAGAACTGTTCGTTACGCCATCCCCAATAGACTTCATACTCATTCTCTTTACTGATTGCATAAGTATCAAGTGTTTCAGTGATCTTCGCATTCGCACCGGTGCTTTCCGTCAGCTGCAAGTCCGCCCATACTCCCGCCAACAGATCTTCCCTACTTCGTTCATCAACGACTTGGTTATCGTTGGCGTCAATTAAGGTCCCGGACAGAACTTGTATCCCGACATTGCCCTGCTCAGCGTCGATGCTCTCGATGTATAGATTGTCAGACCACTCTTTCAGATAAATCCCCTGAGTTGCAGTCGCATTCAATTTGTCTGTCGTACGGCTGCCAGCATCAATCGTCAGGTAGTCATCGGAATTTCCTATGTTTCCAGTACCACCGTCGAGCGTGACTTTCCCACCCTTTAGATTCAGCTGACCATTGAAATCTGAGGCAACGAGCATCCCACCCCCACTTTTCAAATGAACTGGATATCTCGCGGAAGACGTTACCGATTCAATGGGCAGTGGTTCACTTCCGACTTGCTCAATCTCGATACTTCGGCTGGCATTTGCATTGAGTCCAGCGTCCGGGTGATCGGTGATCTGAGTCCGAACACCTGTGATCGCATCTCCTGAATCCAGTTCAACGCGTCTTCCGCCAATCGAGTCTCCCTCAGCAGTTTGCTCGATTCCAGAGGTTGACGCTAAACGCGTCGTGCCCGTGGTGTTCAGAATTGGACCTTCAATCAGAATCTTTCCACCCGAGTTTGAATTAACAGTGATGTCAGATGCATTGTCGCCGATAAAGTCGATGCTAATGGGCCGGTCTGCCCTGAAATTGTGCGTGGAGGTAGTTTCTTCAAAAACTTCGTCAATATACCTGCTGTAATAAGTCTTTTTGCCATACCAAGTTGATGTCGTCCAAGAGCGATCAAGGTAGCGTTTACTCTGCTGTTCACCGCTGCTTGCATCTCTCGTGACTGTCGAGAAATTATATTCTGCCTGGTTGTCTCCTTGGTACAGATAGGTACCTGCTGGTGAAAGCGTCGGCTGATCAAGAACCTCGGTCGACGGCGAACCATAAATATTGCCTGGGTCTGCAGCCAATGCGTCGATACCCAGCCATGCGGAGGTTCGATAGGTTGTGGTTGTGCGTGTCGCCGTTCGCATACCCACCGAGAAGCCATACCGCCAATTTTCCTTGGGGGTGTAGGTACCATCTTCCGGAACCAAGGCGTCAGCGGCTTCCGAATTTCGCTGGTACAGTGTTGCCTCGGGTTCATCGCTGGTTCCCTTGGCTTTATCCACAAGCAACAGTGTTCCCTTGCCCCTTTGAGATGCATCAATCCGCTCAATGGCAAGATCATATTCCGTCTGATTATTAACATTAATATCAGCGTAACCATCCAGTACTTTGATTTTTCCACCACCGGTGCTCAAGATGTGGCCCGTCAATTTGACGTTGCCTCCACTGACTCGCACCTCGCGCAGAATGATTTTGTCTTCTATCTTGTCGTAAACAACGGAGAAATCTCTATTCGATACAGATAGCAAGTTCATTCGACTTGTGGAGGACTTAAGTCCCGCAATCTCACTGTTGAGGTCTGAACCTAAAGTCAGTGTGTATTCAGATTGCCCACTCTGAATCGTTCCATTGATGTTCAGGTACTCCGCATCGATAACGACAGTATCGCCAAGCAAAGTTGCTGTGCTGGAACTCGATGTCAGCCTTTGAATCGCACTCGAGGTATCGTATTTATCGATTCCATTTCCTAGACCCTTCAAATCACCATAAGGGTCACCGCCTATATGTTCTGACGTAACATCCTCGATAAAGACGGCACCACCCGCGATGGTCGTCACGTTCGCTGCGCGAACACTCGCCTTGTATTGGATCGAACCATCCGGTACGTCGTTTATGGCAATCCAATCTCCGCTGTAATTCGTGACGTCACCCAACACCAAGATCGCTGGATTGACGTAAGTGCTGGAACCGCCTGATTCAGCAATATAAGCGGCATTATTAAACAAGCTGGTAATTTGGATGGAAGGTAGTACCGGCTCGCCATCCTCATCGACGCCACCACCCCCAGGAGTGATGGAATCGAAGCGAGCATCTGAACTCGCTCCCAAGACACTATCGATAGCTTCATTGGAATCCGTTGATACACCATTAACAAAGAGACCACCCACTTTTTCAGGGATAGTAAGTTCAGATAGGTTCAGTTGCGCGGGTGTGCGATTCGTGATTTTTATTTCAGCATCGCCGGGTGGATCAATGACTCCAGTCCCAGTCAGGCTTCCCGCCCTCACGTCAACAACTCCGGCCTGAGCCCATGCTGGGTTCACATTCACCGTCATGACTTCAACACGATTGAATGCAACAGATCCATCGGGGTTACGGGTACCCAGCCCTCTGGCAATCAGATCGTCTCCAATCCGATTGATTTCTGACGTATAAAATGCCTTCAGAAGTGCATCTGTATCTTCGTAAAGATTTAGATTCTCTTTTGCATTATTCAATTCAGCTTCAAGAGCCGAGCTTAATGTTCCAATGCCCTGGGTAAAGCTCATGCCATCGGAGATGGTGTAATCGCCTTCGTTTAATCGCTGGTCCTCATCACTCCATCCGAATAGGTCCAAAGCGATTTTTCGGTAGATTCCCGTTTGCACCGTCCCATCAATCACAACGCTACCGGAAGCATCATTCTCGACGTCGCCAGCAAACACTTCTGCTCCCCCCATTGCGCTATTGAGAGCGTCGGCCGCTGCACTTGCCCAGTTAACGCCCTTGGCCTTGGCAAACATATCAGCCAAGCCCAAACGTTCGGAATGCAGTTTGATGTCGCGACCACTTTGGAGCAGTGCGTTTTCCGCAATCAGAATTTCATTCGTTTGCGAGAGTTTTGCCAACGCATCCAGATCATCGATTGGTATCGCGCTTCCCGCGAAACTATCGGAACGCGACTCCATGGCGTATTTGTCTCGAACGAAATTCGTGTCGGTTCCAGCCGAAACCATCAAATCCCCATCGCTGCGGATTGTAGTTCCACTTCCAACGTGAACTCGATTATGAGGCGTTAAATGCGAGGTGGTGTCCGTGACGGCGACAGTAGCAGCACCATAGGTTTCAACATTCGTATGAGTCGTGACCGCTCCATTACCACGAGACGAAAACTCAATCGCACCAGCCGCTGCTAATTCAGCATTTTCACCAATTTGTACCGTTGCCCGATCCAGGTCGGTTTTGACGATGGAATCTGCACCTGCACCGCTCAGTGCACCACCTGTCGTAAACGAAACCTTATCGAATGCATTGATGATGTTCATGGTTCGCAAGGCAAGTGAGGTGGCGGTCAGGTCCGTATCCGTTGCCTTGATCTGAGCCCTGTCAGCGACTTTAGTCGTTGTATCAAAGCTGATTAACGTTTCACTTGCAGCGCTTGCTCCGCTAACTAGCCCACCCGTAGTTCCATCAATATTGTTGCCGATATACGGTTTGGAAAATCGATTGCCTGCATCGATAAAAATCTGCTTGGCTTCAATGTCTGCGTCCTGCCCCACTGATGCATTGACAACAGAGTTTGCGTATTGACGCAGGTCGGCACCAGCCCCCGCCAGGAGTCCACCACTTGTCGACTGAATGCGGCCGTTTAGTTCTGTAGATCCGTCTGCAGCAATACTGAGAACACCGGTGAGACGCGCACGCACAGCGTCTCCAACAGCAGCATCTGTGCTACCAGCTTGACTGGTTGTGGCGGTAGCGGATGCACCGGCAATGGCTCCCCCGCTGCCCGCATAAACATCAGCGAATTGACTGTGATTGCGAGTTGCACCGACGGTTAGCGAACCGCCATCGACTTGGGTGTTAGCTCCCACCGAAGTTTGCACAGCTGCAATGGATGATGCGGAAGCGCTGCTTATGCCAGCTGCGACCAGTCCAAGTGCACAACTATCCGCGTTGGCCTGGTGATTTGCAAAACTTAACGCATTGATTTGCATGCTCCCACCGACATTCAGATCAGACGATGGCCTGACCTCACTTCGCACGATCCCACTATTGCTAACCGTGCTAGTCGTTGAGTTGACTCCAATCAGGCCCCCAGAAGACCCAGAGGTGTAGACATCTCCGGTGAATCTCTGACCAGGACGTTCCAACGTAGCTCTTACATTCAGACTGTCGGCGTTGATGGCCAGCAAGCCGCCAATCATAGCGGTTACCACAGGTGCAATGCTTATCGTTGCCGTTGACGCACCCACCGCCAAAGTTCCAGCATTCACTCCGTATGCGTAAGCGTGTGACTGCGGAGTTGAAGTTGCTACCACATCGATGTCGGAGGCTCGAACAAGAGAGTCTTTGATATCACTGTGTACCGTCGGTTGCAAATTCACGGTAGCGACCGAACCTCCCGCTGCAATCGAGATCAGTCCTGCTGCAATGGATTCAGTTCCGACCACTGTAGTTGCATTAGCCGCCTCGATCGCATTGACACTGAGGTCCCCGCTCATGCTCACATTGGAGGAGTCAATGTATGCCTTCGTGCTTGTTTGGATTGTATTTATCGAGCTCGCACCGCCTCCACTTGCAGCAAACAAACCTCCCGAAAATGACGCCGCCGTCGCTTGGGCAGAAAGCGTTGCTGTCTCTTTTGCGGTGATTGAGAAATTCCCGGAAACACTACTCCAGCGTTCTGTTTGATCAAAGTTGGTTGAACCAAGATCCACACTGCTGACGTTCGTCCAAAATGCGGTATTGTCGTAGCTCTCGGAACTTAAGTTAACTTGACTTACCTCACGCCAAGATGGTTGTTCGTTCTCGTCTAATTGATTGATGTAATCGGTTGTGCTGAGGTCAATGACGCTCGTTGTATCGCCTAGGTACTCGTAGACCCCACCAGGTACAGCTAGCTGATTATCGTAAGTCACAGAAATGCGGATACGGTCACCCGGTTCCACCGTTTGTTCACCATTGGCACTTGTAAAGCGATCACTGCGACCTAAGTACTGATAGATGTGACCAACGGTACCACCGTCGGAATGCCCTGGCTCAACTCGAACTTTCTTGCCTGATCCCAGGGTAACATTGCCAACATTCGATAAATAATCACTAGTCTCTCCTAGATATTCAAAAACTTTACCATCGTTGCGGCGGACCCGGTCGCCAATGGCGAGCAACTGATTTCCGTCACTCTGTTCCCAGTTGAATAGTGCTCCAAAAGTTGAGTTCTTCACGTAACTTTCGGTAACGTTCGTGATCGTATTTTCAGCCAGGGTTACTGAAACCGAAACAGCACCACCCAGTCCAACTGCACCGGCTATCGACGAGGCTTCTGCAGCAGTTGTGATGATGGACTGATCAACGGCGCGTAGCGTGGCGGAATCCGCTAAAACACCTCTACCGGTAGTATCCTGGATGTAGGCCTTTGCCGTTTGGCCAATTTTGTTGATCGTGTCCACCCCAGCACCAGCACCAGCGGCAGCAATGACCCCAACAGCAGCAGCGACAGATCCAGCCTGTACTTCTGCACCAATTACATTCGAGGTCTCAGCCGTTTGAACAAGTTCTCCACTGACGAGCACCTCTGATACAGTGATGTACGCCAGCACCTCGCTGTTAGCCAAGTTTCCGTTGGCATCAAACCCTATGAAATTCTCCGCAAGTGCTGCACCGATTGCGACTCCAACTCCCACTGCGCCAATTCCGGCGGCGGCGGCTCCGGCTTCGACCGTTGCACTAAGGGTTGCAACACTGCCGGACTTGAGAATCAAATCATTAGCTGATGTTACGTTGCTCCCCGCAATGTAGGCAGAGACGTCACTCAGGACCACATTCACGGCGACAGCACCTGCACCACTAATCCCGACTCCAACAGCTCCCCCCCCTACCGCAACCGAAGCTGCTTGAGTGAGCGAGATAATCGATGCTGCTTCGGTCGCACGAACGGTAATGTCCCCACTCTCAGTACGCACAAAATCATTCGCAGATGTAATCGCTGCGTTAATTTCGTTATCAATTTCATTGAGGGCCATTGCTACCCCCACAGAAATGGCTGCACCAACTGCACCGAATCCAGCTGCAATCGACGCTGCACCAGTACGCGCCACGATGCTTGACACATCGTTGGCCAGAATTTCGATTTCGCTCGCCTCGATCCCTTGATCACTACTGCCAATGACCCCGTCACCATCAATGCGAGCATCGATCTTGGCAGCAATGCGATTCTCTGCCCCAACGCCAACACCGCTTATGGCCACACCCACAACGCCCCCTGCTGCCGCAACAGATCCGGCAAGCACCTCCGCATTAATTGATCCGTCAGCATCTGCTGTCACGCTGAGTTTGCCAACCGCATCCACGCTTGTGTTGAGCAGATAACTTGTGACCTCCATCACATCCCGGGTGAGGTCGACACGCTTCCAGAAGTCCTTGTCTCCGTAATCTTCTTCTAAGAGATTGACACCCGTTTGGTCTGTAAAATTGGTGTATTCATACACGTCTCCACCGCGAACACCATCACCAATTTTAACCCGTTTTCCACGAGTCAGTACTACTGACTGCAGATCGGAAGTGTAATCATAGGTAGTTGCGGGATTCGCTTTCCAACCAATGATATTTCTGGCAAGCCCAACGCCAATGGACGCACCAACTCCCGCTGCTCCACCGACAGCAACTGCGGCGCTTAGCGTATAGATGTTTGCTGTTAAGTTTGCATCGTTGTCAGCATTAACCGTAACACCGCCAGCACTAGTAAGATTGCTCTCACTGGAAAAGGCCGTGGTGTCGGTGCGAATCAAGTTCTTTGCATCGGCACCAGCTCCACTGACCGCAATACCCGCAGCACCACCAAACCCCAATGCGACAGAAGCTGCGATTGCCAGAGCATCGATATTCGCAGTCTGTTTTGCCGATACTGTGATCCCTCCACTGGTTGAATTAACGTGTTCAGCATTCGAAATGGCTGCTTCAACTTGCGTCGTGATAATGTTCTCTGCTAATGAAACACCGATTGCAACTGATACACCAGCGGCACCGCCAATGCTGGCCGCAACAGATGCCGCAAGCGCAAATGCATCGATCGACGAGGTGTCCTGAGCAATCACAGAAATTTCCCCGGCGATAATCCCGCCAGTACCATCCCCATCAACGAATGCTCTTACTGTTGCTCCGATGCGATTTTCGACATCGACACCGGATCCGGCTGCTCCAACGCCAGCGGCGCCACCGACACCAACCGCAACTGAACCGGCAATAACGACTGATTTTATCTTCTGCTTGGCAATCGCTTCGAGGGACACCAAATCCGTTGAGTTAATGCTCGTTGCACTCAGATAGGCTTGCACTTGCGACGAATCCGCTTTTGCCAAATTGTCCGTCTTGCAACCCACAAGATTTTCAGCAATCGCTACGCCGATCGATACGCCAACGCCGGCAGCGCCTCCACCACCAATAGCCAAAGATGCAGCAACAACCATTGAGTTGATTGTGGAATCACTGCGGGCATCAATGCCAACTGATCCGACCTGCTGTTCTGAATTCCCAAGGATGCTGTTTTGGCCAAAAGCATTTACGTTTGAAAGAATCACATTCTGGGATACGGCTCCCGCGCCGCTGACTGCTAACCCACCAACGCCCCCAAATCCAGCGGAAATAGCTGCAGCCGCCGAGATCGCGTTAATTGTGTCACGGCCCACAACAAGGTTTGAACCGACTTTTTGCAGAACATAGGTTTTCCCGCTGGGGGATAGAAGCGTCCAAAGTTCACCTTTTTCCAATGCAGTTAGCTTCAAGGGTTCAACGAGCAGCCAATCTCCCGACGCGTAATTTTCTGTATTCAAGCTGATGGCGTCGCGATCAGCTCCGATAAAACGGTAAACGCGTCCAGGCGTTCCTCCGGTTGCCTGACCATCAACAACTTTTACCGTCGTGCCCTCAGCAAGATTGACGGCATCGTCAAAGTCGCTTTCATACATCGAGTCAGTCGCAACGGTTTGTTGAACTGGCAGAACCTCTCCCGCACCGGCAAATGCGTTTCTCAGAGCAGTCAGGGTTTGGTAATCCTGCTGCAGGTCCGCGATTCGATTTTCGTCATCATCTTCTTTGGATGCGTCGTCCAACTTGTCGGCAGAGATGGAACTGGTTATCGGCAAGTCAAATAGGTGATCGCCTAGTGACGCAGCAGAGATATCAACATCCCCGCCACCAACGGTAAATACACCCTCATCTGCATTGAGTACGTAAGCCGTGACCTGATTGCTGACTTCGTTATAGGCCAAGGACACGCCAATCGACACAGATATACCACCTGTACCACCGAAGGATGCGGCAACTGCTGCTGCTCCAGCGATGGCATTGATTACAGATGCATCATCTGCCCGCAAGGAAACACTACCAGCAGTGATACCATCGGTCGCAGTATTCGCCCCATCACCAACGATTGAAGCAGTAACAAGACTCTGAATACGATTGTCAGCAGAGACTCCTGCACCACTGATGCCTACACCAGCAGCCCCACCGCCTGCCAAAGCAACCGCCGCTGCAACAACGATAGCATCGATTGATTGTTGTGAGACAGCGGAGATCGTTAGCGCGCCGTTCGCCTTGACTGATGAGTCAAGAAGTCTCGCCTGAACTTCCGCGGGATTTGGCCCTATGCTGACATTTCGCCACAAACTTGTATCGGAATAGTTCTGTGTCGATAAATCGATTGGCTGATTGCCTTGCGTTTCGGACTCGCCGTCGATGTCCGGAACACCATCCGTCAGTGTGCTTCCGACATATTCGAAGACTTCACCTGTCATCGGACCAGAAACGATGGTCACCTTTTTGCCCGCTGTAAGCTGAGCCGGGTCATCGTGCGAACCGTAGTCCGCGGAAGGAGATTCTGCTTTCGGATCCCAACCAATGTAGTTTCTCGCAAGCCCAATCCCGATCGCTGCAGATATCCCCGCACTACCGCCTATCGACAAAGAAACAGCGATGCCGCCCACAAACGCTTCAATGGATGCAACACTGTCTGCCGCTACCTCGACTGCGCCAGCCAAATTGTCATGCAATCCAATCACACTGTCACTGATGTAAGCATTATTGGTTGAGAGGATAATGTTTGTCGCATCAGCACCACCGCCTGCCAATGCAATTCCCGTTGAACCACCAAGGGATGCCGAAACCGCAGCCGCAACTACGAATGCTTGAATTGCGGATCGGTCGCGAGAGGTGATGGAGATATCAGCGCCATCTGTCACGAGGACCGAAACATTCGAAATATAGGAGGCCACGTTTGTGG
>CAXGRW010000112.1:0-10926 GCA_964012125.1 uncultured Rhodopirellula sp. | reverse complement strand
GCCAAAAGAAGACTCGAAGGCTTCCAAAAAAAGCTGAATAGAATTAGCTGACTGTATGAAAATCACAGCTCAGCAACAGCGACCCAAACCCAAACAACCCGCCCACCCAAAGAAACGGGCCTAGTGCACTGGGACAGACATTTCACCTGGCACACACCTGTTTCCCACATTGTCGTAAAATCAAATCCCCGAGCCAAACAAGGCCTACCCATGAAGTTACCGATATTATTACTTGCTGCAGCATCTCTCAGTTTCTCATCTGCGTTTGCCGCTGACGACGAGGCGAACAAAGCTAAGAAAACAATCCATCTTTTCAATGGCAAGAACCTTGACGGTTGGACTCAGCGAAATGGGACAGCCACCTACCGTATAGAAAAAGATGCAATCGTTGGAAAAACCAACGAAGGCAGCCCAAATTCATTTCTCTGCACTGACAAAATTTATGGCGACTTCATTCTTGAGTTTGATGTTAAAGTTGATAGGGCGCTGAACTCCGGCGTTCAAATTCGTTCGCAGTGCAAAGGTGACACTCCCAACGGTCGCGTGAATGGTCCGCAAGTCGAAATTTCCAACGACAAAATGGCGGGATACGTCTATGGCGAGGCGGCAGGTGGGTGGATGACTCCTGACACAGATCGCACACCACACGACACATTCCAGGACGGAAAATGGAATAGCTATCGAGTGGTTGCCAAAGGCCCCAGCATCAAAACATGGATCAACGGCAAGCAGATTTCTGACCTGGTACACGAAGAACGCTACAAGACGCACCCCCGCGGCTTCATCGGTCTACAAGTCCATGGAATCGGTCGTGGTCAGGGTCCGTACGAAGTTCGCTGGCGCAACCTGCATTTGCAGGATTTATCAGCAAAATGAGCCGCGCAGGTGTAGCCTGACATTCGCGATTTGGGATCCGCCTCAACGCCTCTGCCCCCCTGAGCGCAGAGACGGTCAGGAAATCCCAATCAAGGCACGACCTTGAGACGCAAACCGTTTATACTATGGCAGCGGCGCGAGCCCAAATGACATGCTAACCCCCACCAGCGCGTGATGCGTTTTTGAATTAGCAGTCGACCTTCCCTACAGCCAAGTTGCTGGTTTCATCTCGCCGATTCAGTTTGGCCAAGACACCAGCACCTTCTACGTCCTGTGGAGCAATTTGCTACGGCAATGCCCCTCCCGATTTCACCAAACAAATATGAAGGCTTTGAATATGCGATTACTCGCGTTCTGCTTGCTTGCGGTTGGCGTCGTCCTGCCGAACGTTACGGTCACCGCTGCCGACGATGGTTACGTGTCATTGTTCGATGGAAAGACTCTCAAAGGCTGGGATGGTAATCCCGACTTCTGGAGTGTTCGGGACGGAGCAATCACGGGACAGACGACAAAAGAAAACCCAACGAAGGGCAACACCTTTCTTGTTTATCGCGGTGGGGATTTCAAGAACTTTGAGCTGAAGTTCGAATACAGAATCGTGGATGGCAACTCAGGTGTGCAGTATCGGAGTTTCGAACCCGACGCAGAAAAACAAAAGTGGGTTGTGGGCGGCTACCAGGCGGACCTGGAAGCCGGAAAAACTTACTCGGGAATTCTCTACGGCGAGCGATTCCGTGGCATGCTGGCGAATCGTGGACAGAAAACAGAGCTTGTTCGCGAGAATGGAAAGTTTAAGTCCAAGGTTGTTGGCTCGGTGGGTGACTCAGCAGAGATTCAATCGAAGATTAAAAACGAAGACTGGAACGAATACTCAGTCCTGGCGGATGGATTTCACTTCGTGCACAAGATCAACGGTGTAACCACTGCCGACTGCACCGATTTGGATGAACAGGAGCGTCGCGATTCAGGCATTATCGCACTGCAATTGCATGCCGGACCTCCCATGCTGGTTCAATTCCGCAACATCCGCATCAAGAACCTCGATGCAAACAAGGAATCGAAAGCACAAGACGACACGAAAAAAACCTCCGCCAAAGGTGGCGAGAAAAAGAAGATTGTATTCATCTCCGGCAGACCTAGTCACGGATACGGCTCACACGAGCACTATGCGGGCTGTCGCTTGCTGGCAAGCTCGCTGTCAGAAGCGATGCCAAACTATGAGATTGAGGTCATCAAACACGGCTGGCCCGAAGAGGGCATGAAGGCGTTGGAAGCCGCCGACACTGTCATTGTTTATTGCGACGGAGGTGGAAGACATCTTCTTAACCCTCACATCCAGGAATTTGATCCACTGATGAAAAAGGGTGCCGGACTTGTCTGCATCCACTACGGCGTTGAAACCCCAAAGGGTGAGACAGGAGACGCTTTTGTTGACTGGATGGGCGGCTACTTTGAAACACACTGGTCCGTGAACCCACACTGGGACGCTGCGTTTGAGTCATTCCCTGACCACCCCATCTCAAACGGTGTCAAACCCTTCACCATCAACGATGAGTGGTACTTTCACATGCGTTTCAGGGACGAGATGAAGGGTGTCACCCCAATTTTGTCCGCTCATCCACCCGAAGACACAATGCGTCGTCCGGATGGCCCTCACAGTGGGAACCCGGCCGTTCGCAAGGCAGTAGGCAATGGTGAGATTCAACATGTTGGTTGGGCATCAGAACGCGATGGCGGTGGACGCGGATTTGGATTCACCGGTGGACACTTCCACCACAACTGGGCCGATGAGAACTTCCGCAAAGTCGTTTTGAATGCGATTGTCTGGACCGCTCATGGCACCGTTCCTGAAACAGGAGTCACGACGCCCAACCCATCCGAAGAAGATCTCGAAGCCAATCAGGATGAACCCAAGTCAGGTGCCAAAAAGAAGAAGCCGGGGCGGAAGATCAAACGTGCCGTACCTGCAGCACCAAAGTCAAGCAAGAACGGCGCCGCCAAGCCCATTTTCAAAAGTGCTGTCATCGATTCCAAAACCAAAAGCCACAGCGTTGTAATTAACGCAGAACTCGGCAATGCGAAACAACTGTTTCTCGTCGCTACCGATGGTGGCAATGGATATAGCTGTGACTGGGCTGATTGGGCCGAACCCAGACTGACAGGTCCCAAAGGGGAAAAAAAACTTACAGACCTGAAATGGAAATCTGCCAGCAGCGGATTTGGCCAGCCTCGCCTTAATCTGAATTGTGGCGGCAACCCAATGCGGATCGACGGCAAAGAGATCGCTTACGGAATCGGTACACACGCGAATTCCGTCATAGCGTTTGACATTCCAGCCGGTTACACACACTTCAAAGCTTTGGCTGGGCTCGACAATGGCGGAACTGACCAGGGACCGTGCGGGGACTCAAGTAGCGTGCAGTTTGCGGTATACACCCAGAAACCTCCGACGCCGAACGGTTCTGGCGGCGGAGCAGGATCTCGTGAAGTTGCTGACGCGCTTGATGGACTTGAGGTAGGAACCGAACTTGCTGCGAGCCTGTTTGCAGCCGAACCACAATTACTGAGCCCGGCAAACATTGACATCGATCATCGGGGACGCGTCTGGGTCTGCGAAATCGTCAACTACCGCAAACATAATGGAAAACGACCTGAGGGTGACCGCATCCTGATTCTGGAAGACACTAACGGGGACGGGTTGGTCGATAGTGAAAAAGTTTACTACCAGGGACGCGACATCGACTCACCGCATGGCGTGTGCGTACTTGGCAACAAGGTAATCGTATCAGCAGGCGACAAAGTGCAGGTATTCACCGACACCGACGGTGATGACAAGCCAGACACCCAGGAGGTGCTGTTTAGTGGCATCAGTGGATCGCAGCATGACCATGGGATTCATGCCTTCACGTTCGGCCCTGATGGAAAACTGTATTTCAACTTTGGAAACGCTGGCCGACAAATCAAGGACAAGGATGGCAAACCCATCGTTGATGCAGCAGGCATTGTCGTTTCGGCGAATCGCCAACCGTATCAAGAAGGAATGGTCTTCCGGTGCAATCTGGACGGCAGCGAGTTTGAAACCCTTGGCTGGAACTTTAGAAACAACTGGATGGTCACCGTCGATTCATACGGAAGCATTTGGCAGTCCGACAACGACGACGATGGTAACCGAGGCGTTCGAATTAACTATGTGATGGAGTTTGGCAACTACGGTTACAAGGATGAGAAAACCGGTGCAGGATGGAAAGCCGAGAGAACAGGGATGCGGAACAGCATTCCCGAACGACACTGGCACCTCAGTGATCCCGGGGTAGTTCCCAACCTGCTGCAAACAGGTGCGGGTTCACCCACCGGCATTACGGTTTACGAGGGTGACCTGCTGCCAATGTTCCGTGGACATGTGGTGCACTGTGACGCGGGGCCAAACGTATGCAGGGCCTACATGATCTCAAATGACGAGGCTGGCTACGCTGCAAAGATCCGGAATATCCTGACCGGCACCAAAGACAAGTGGTTCCGCCCCTCAGACGTCAAGGTCGCACCGGATGGTTCGCTCGTTGTCGCAGATTGGTATGACCCCGGCGTGGGTGGGCACGGCATGGGTGACTTGGATCGCGGCCGTTTGTTCCGAATCATGCCAGGTAACCACAAGGGAAATTACAAAGTCCCAAAATTCGACTTTGCTACCATCGATGGCTCGATCGAAGCACTCAAAAACCCAAACTACGCGGTACGCTACATGGCATGGCAATCCCTTCACCAACAAGGGAACGCTGCCGAGTCGGCACTACTGAAACTGGCATCCTCCAAGAATCCCATCTATCAGGCTAGAGCGTTATGGCTGCTAGGAAAGATCGAGGGGCGTGGCCCACAAACGATCAAGCAGGCCTTGGCGAGTAAAAACCCTGATCTACGCATCGTTGGAATCCGCCTCGCTCGTCAACTTAAACTGGCAGGCGACCCAGCAATCAAGGGCGATGTCCTCGACTACATCGCCACACTTGCTGACGATCCTTCGCCTCAGGTACGACGAGAACTCGCAGTCGCGTTACGCCACAGCGAATCTCCGCAGGCAGCCCAGGTTTGGGCTCAACTGGCACTTCAACATGATGGAAAAGACCGCTGGTACCTCGAAGCACTTGGAATTGGCTCCGACACTAACCCCGATGCCTGTTTCGCAGCATGGCTTGAACAAGTTGGCGACGACTGGAACACACCGGCGGGACAGGACATCGTGTGGCGGAGCAGAGCACCTGCAGCGGCCGATTATCTTGTCAAAGCATTGCAGCAACCCAAAGTGACCGAGGCCCAGCAAAATCGTTTGATGAGGGCATTCGACTTTCACACTGGCGCCCGCAAGGACGCTGCCTTGAAAAGTCTGCTGGGACTTTGAGTCAAAGGACTGAGGTCCTCTGTCTAACTGACTTTCGTTTTTTTACGTCCTGCTTTTACTGCTTTGTGGAGCATCAGTTTTAACTGGTGCCTCCGCAACTTCATCCTTCCTGCCTAGGGGATCAGCACTTGGCTGCCTTCTTGCGATTGCTCTCCACGACAGTTGTTATTCCTTGCCTGTCGTTCCTAACGCTCCTTCCTTCGACTTTGCAGGGACAAGAGACTGGAGATGTCACATCAAAAGACAAGCTGATTATTGAAACGGTACTTCGCCTGCAGAACTTCGATCTCGAGAGTTCTGCTCCTGCCAAAGCTGCCGTAATGCGATACCTACGTGCTGAGCAGGGCAGTGAGCGCTATTTTGAATTGATCGAACGTTTCCAACCTGCTGAGATCACCGACTCTCTGGTCAAATACAGCATCGCCAATGCATCGGAAACAGGTGGAGTGCGAGGTGCTGAATTGCTATTTGCAATGAATAAAGGCAAATCACTTGTCGCAATGGCGACATCGGACAATGAAACCAGCGCTCAGGCTGCGGTCCAATTGATTGGGCACGCAGCGGGCAAGCAAACCGTTTCAATTCTGTTACCACTTATGCAAAGCGATACTGCAACTGTAACGGTGCGATCCGCTGCCCTCAAAGCATTAGGGAAGCGACTTGATGGGCAACAGCAAATCATGAAATTAGTAACAACGGAAAACTTGGCGGATGACCTGAAGTTCGCCGCAGCAAATGCCTTGCTTGGATCCTCCAACACCGAGATTGCAACGACTGCTGCCAAGTACCTGAAACTCCCGGCAACCGCAGATAGTAAACCGCTACCAGCGCTGTCTGAGCTTGTAAAACGCACAGGTGATACCGAAGCGGGACGCAAAATTTTTGAAACTGCTGGCAC
The DNA here is from genome assembly GCA_964012125.1 of uncultured Rhodopirellula sp. Lineage (GTDB taxonomy): Bacteria > Planctomycetota > Planctomycetia > Pirellulales > Pirellulaceae > Rubripirellula. The sequence continues at coordinate 4,759 of CAXGRW010000112.1, read as the reverse complement.
CTGCAACAAATGCCACAAAGTACGTGGAGTAGGAAAAGAGGTAGGACCAGACCTCAGCGAGATCGGCAGTAAACTGTCGCGCGAAGCGATGTATGTATCTATCCTCGACCCGAGTGCTGCGGTTAGCCACAACTTCGAGACGTATTCGATCCTGACGCTGGACGGCTTAGCAATTACCGGACTATTGATCAGTGAAACAGACGACGCCGTAACACTTCGTAACAGCGAAGGAATCGACAAGACGATCGATCAGGAAGACATCGAAATCTTCAAGAAACAGAAAACCTCACTGATGCCGCAAGATCTGCAGAAACTACTGACAGTCGACCAATTGGTAGACCTTGTTGAATACACGCTGACTCTGAAAAAAACCAGTGACTGAGCGCAACGTGTAACATCGAATCAAAAACACCTCACGGGCCGCACAAATTCGCCGTCAGATGCCACCTCCCGGCATTGCTCATGGTCAAATAAAAATCCAAAGAGCCCACCGATGCCCCAAACATCCGTGTGCAAAAGGATAGCCTTAGGTCTAGAATAAGTATGAGGCCTAACAAAGAGTAAGGACTGAGTCCCGAACCCGGCACCCGCGAAATTGCTGACCTAGGCCTCTGGCTGAAACATCATGCTGCGTCGGATCGCTGAGACTTTGTCCACCACCCATTGGCTGGCAAATCCCCGCTAACCGCACCCCCCGCCCCGTCCCCCATTTAACGTTTCGACTCCCTGCCAAGATTTTCATTGCTTCGTCGTCCGGACATGGACGAATATGAGTAGAGGCTGACAACCTTGGTAATCGTTCACTCAACTAGCAATTGTGACTGACACGGAAGCACGAGCATCATTATGAGTAATCACACCCGACGATCGGTACTGCGTGGCCTCGGAGTCTCGATGGCTCTGCCATGGCTCGAATCACTTGCAGCACGCGGTACATCCAACGGCAACACGGCGCATGCTTCGAGTCGTTCAGAGACGCCTCCCCAACGCATGGCGTTTATCTTTGTTCCTAATGGCATTCATCTGCCGGACTGGACCCCCAAAAGCGTCGGTCATGGATATGATCTTCCAAAAATTCTGCAGCCATTGGCCCCGGTCCAAGACGAGCTAATGGTTTTGAGTGGTTTGACGCATGACAAGGGTCGAGCAAACGGGGACGGTGCAGGTGACCATGCCCGCAGTGCGTCGGTATTTCTAACTGGTGCTCAACCACGGAAGACTGCTGGTCAGAACATCCGTTCCGGCGTATCGGTTGACCAGATTGCTGCCCAAGCAGCAGGACATGCAACTCGCTTTGCCTCACTTGAACTTGGATGTGAAGCGGGACGCAGTGCAGGTAATTGTGATAGTGGTTACAGCTGTGCCTATTCATCGAACATTGCTTGGTCATCAGCATCAACGCCAGTCGGAAAAGAAACAAACCCCAGATCCGTGTTCGAAAGACTGTTCAGTGACTCACCCGGAAAGGGACGTGACAAAAAAGCGGAGCAGCGTGAGCGTCTAAAGATGAGTGTGCTGGACTTCATTTCAGAAGATGCTCAGCGTTTGCAAAAGACAATGGCGGCTCAGGACAAACGAAAATTGGATGAATTCCTGAATGGGGTGCGGGAAGTAGAGCAACGAATCGAACGCTCCACTGACGATAACGCAGCCAACGTCGAGCTGGATTATCCACGTCCACCAAATACGCCGCGTGACTACGGCGAACACCTACGACTGATGTGCGACATGATGGTGCTGGCGTTTCAGACCGACCGCACCCGTATCGCAAGTTGTATGTTTGCTGACGCAGGCAGTAACCGCAGCTACCGGAATATTAACGTTGCGGATGGACACCACGGACTTTCCCACCATCGCGACGACCCTGTCAAACTTGAAAAGATCAGCAAGATCAACCAGTTTCATGTTGCGCAACTCGGCTACTTCTTGCAGAAACTCAAAGCAACACCGGACGGCACTTCAAATCTGCTGGACAACTCGATGATCTGCTATGGCAGTGCCATCAGTGACGGCAATCGACACAACAACGAGAACCTTCCAATTCTGCTCGCCGGAAACGCCGGTGGGTTGGTTGACTCCGGTCGCCATGTTCAGGTCGCACCGGAGACGCCGATGTGCAATTTGTTCATGTCGATGTTGGACCGTTTTGGTACCCCCGTCGATTTCGTCGGTGACAGCACTGGCTGCCTATCGGAGTTACAACTTTGATTCCCATATTGGTGAACTGAATAGGCTGAAAAGTTCAGCGATCAACACCAGTCCCCCCCGTTCGAAAATGGGCAATTGTGGCAAAGAAAACCTCGTTCATACCGAGATCGCTCGGGAGGCTTGACAGGCGTGCGAGCGGTCTCGCGGCGGCCATGCTGGTTCTGATTTCCATTGACTGCCTTGTGCCAGGCAGGGTTCACTGCCAAGAACCCCCTGCGAAAGTCGACACGACAAGCGATGCAGAAAAGCTGGCAGCATCACTTGGCGATGTGGATTTAAACAAGCGTCGCGATGCTGCCTACCAACTTGCCACGATGGGGAAAGACGCGCTCCCGGCGCTCGACGCTCTGATTGAGCAACTCGATGATCGTGATGAACAAGTTTGGATGCAATCGGTAACGGCAATCGGGAAAATTGGACCCGATGCGAGGAAGGCAATCGAACCCCTCTGTAAAATTTTCGCCGACCGCAGTGTGCAGAAAAGATACAGGGCGGCATGGGCAATTGGTCAAATCGGTCCAGACGCTCTACCGATGCTTGGCGAACGAATCTCTGACTCATCAACCACTCAACGTGCAGGTGCAATCGATGCACTTGGCTGGATGAGCGGTAGTGCTGAGCCGGCCACCGAACTTCTCACACCCATGCTAAAAGATGACAGCGTTACCATCAGGCGGTTGGCAGTCGCCTCTCTTGGCAAACTGGGTCCGATCGGACACCCCAGCTTGGCACTTGCCTTACTGGATGATGATCCTCAAGTAAAAACGATGGCACTACGCGATCTTGGTCGAGCCGAAACGCTTGCCAGCCCGCTGCTGGATTCCATGACACAACTCACGCGAGACGACGACCCTGCGGTGCGGGCTGCTGCTTTGATCGCCTTGAGCCGTGGAATGAATGACGCAGGTCGATTGCTGGACCTACTTTTGAACGGAATCCAAGATCCATCGCCGAACGTACAAGGCGCCGCTGCTCACCTACTCAAAGACATTGACGGACAGACGGAAGTCGCATTGGCGGCTCTCAGTGAGTTATTGGAGGATGAAGAGCGACCAACAAGAATGGCGGCCGCCCGCGCTCTTGGGGCTTTGCGAGAAAACGCCGCGGACTCGACTGACGCTTTGATCACTGCCCTGAGAGCAAAGAGAAGCGAGCAGAATGAAAATGATGAAAGTCAATTAACCGAGCGAGATGTGATCGCCGAAGCATTGATCCGTATTGGTGGTCCTGCCGTTCCAGCACTCCTGCGTGCCTCAAGCACTTCAGATTCTGCAAGCAAACAGATCGCGGTCGCACTCGCTGGCATCGCATCCAAAGCGAGCGCCCCTTTGGTCGAAGCGTTGAAAGCCGATTCCGAGCAAACGCGTGCAGGTGCAGCTAATGCACTTGCTGCGATGAGCCCCATTCCGGATACAGCCATCGGTCCGCTCAACGAATGTCTTACTGATTCTTCAATCATCGTCCGAACCGCAGCGATCAATGCGCTAGCAAGGCAAAACGGAAACTCACAGGAATGGGTATCGAAACTCGAAACCCTGGCCGTTGATGCACAACCAGCTATCCGTCAAGCAGCTTTGGTAGCGTTGGACGGAACTGATGACACAGAAGCAAGCCTTGAAGTGTTTGTAGATCGTCTGTCCGACGACGACGAAACCGTTCGACTCGCAGCAGCAGTTGCGCTCGGACGCTCCGAAACGCGAGCCACATCAGCACTGGGGTCCCTGCTATCCATTCGTGACGACAAGCTTGCTGACATACGTAAAGCAGTCGTCGACGCGATCGCAAAAACTTCGAACCGTGACGAAGAAATTGTCACTGCCGTCACCGAATTGCTGAGTGATCGCGATTCATCCGTTCGTGTTGCGGCCATCAAAGCAGTTGGTGATATGGAAATCACGTCGGTTCCAATCGTGACCGCCCTCACTGACTCACTGAACAGCACCGATGAGAACGTCTTGCTGGCCGCATTACCCTCCCTCAGCACCTTGGGTGCCAAGTCAGAAATTAAATCCGCACAACTTTCAAAAGTTCTGCAGGACCAACGCAGCACAGTGCGAGCGGCTGCAATCAAATGCATGACTAAAGTTGAATCAGACAGTGGGAAAGTCATTTCAATCCTCATCAAAGCACTCGACGATTCTGACTGGACCGTGCGCGGCGTTGCTGCGACGGAACTGGGAGAGATTGGAGCTGACGCCAAACAAGCAGTTCCCAGACTCTTCCAGATGCTCGCGAGCGAAGACGACACCGACGCTGCACGAGGCGCCCTGCGTGCGATTGATGGTGCAGGCCCTGAAGCTGTACCTATTTTGATAGAAGGACTGAAATCAACGGACCGCCGGCGTCAGTTCTACGCGATCTTTCTACTTGGCAAAGTAGGCGCTGAAGCCTCCACAGCATTGCCAGTTTTAAGACAGCTGCGAGAAGATTCGGACAGCGTCCGCGCCAAAGACGCATTCACACGGGCGATCAAACAAATTGAAGCCAAGGCTGAACCCGCGTCCGATGAATGAGCCAAAACCCAGCGTAACGCCAAGTCGCATAAAACTCT
>CAXGRW010000111.1:0-10943 GCA_964012125.1 uncultured Rhodopirellula sp. | reverse complement strand
CTTGAGGGACTGCAGTTCCACGTCATTAAAAGGTATGAGCCAGACGTTGACGGATACGGATTCCTGCATGGCGTGGCGTTGGCGTGGCATCAGGGCAAACTTTACGCTTCTTTCGGGCACAACAAAGGCAGTGAAAATACACTTACCGAGGAGGGCCGCTATTGCGTGAGCCCGGATGGCGGCAGGACTTGGTCTGATGTGCGCACCATTGATGTTGGAATCGATGAAGATGACCTTGCCGTCAGCCATGGCGTATTTTTGTCCCGCGGGAAAACGCTGTGGGCGTTTCTTGGGTCGTTCCACGGAACTAGAAAACGTGTCCACACGCGGGCCTATAAGCTGATTGAAAAGTCGGGGCATTGGGAACCACAAGGCGCAGTGGTTCAAGGCGGATTCTGGCCCATGAACGAGCCAGTCAAAATGAATGACGGCAACTGGATCATGCCGGGATTCATCGTCGGGAACAATTATCCTGCAGCAGTTGCGATTAGCGCGGGTGACGACTTGAAGTCGTGGACAAGTGTGGTGATACCCCGTGGTCCCACGGTTCGGAACATGTGGGGAGAGTCTTCCATTCTTGTGGATGGCCCACATGTTACAAATGTGGCAAGATACGGCGCAAAGCCGTTAGCTCTTGCTTCAACCAGCAACGACTACGGGCGTACATGGACAGCGTCTGCCGAGAGCAACCTGCCGATGGCTGCCTCGAAGCCCTGCTCGGGAGTCCTGAGCAATGGGCAGCGATATTTAATTGGCTCAAGTACTGCCGACGGGCGCAACCGTCGCTCGCCATTGACCATTGCGGTCAGCAGGCCTGGCGAGGTCGCGTTCTCGAAACTGTTCGTTATCCGTCATGCAGTGTTGGAAAATGAACCCGGAGAGTCCAACCCTCGAGCGGCGCTTTCTTATCCCTATGCAACTGAGCATGACGGGAACCTCTACGTGGGGTATTCGAATAACGGTCCACGCAATGCTAACAACAACAGTGCCGAGTTAGCGGTGATCCCAATCGGAAAACTGGCTGTGGAGTAGGCGAGCGTTTCTGACATGCAATAAAAAAATCGCCATGCGTTGAACATGGCGATGCTTGTCGATATCGGAAATCGCGTTCCGATTCGATGTTGGTTGGGAGGTGGGCTAGTCAAACAATTCAATCTGCATAGCACGTGGCAACGCACTATCGAGGGCGGCCACTGTTGCGTCATCCGGCACTTCACCGAAGGGTAGGTGCAACCAGAGACACCGCAGTCAACGCACTTAGCAAATGCTACCTGCCCGTTACTGAGTCACTGATCGTGCGTGCATTGCCGCCGTGGCTCAAGTTATCTGCCACAGACAGAGCGACGGGGTGTGGGTGCAATGTTTAGAGTACGTTTCGTGGCGAAAGCTAGGCATCTCCTTTCGTATTTCAGGTAGGTGACAATAGAGTCGGAGTTTCGTTGCCAGTAACAAGTGGACGCAGACGGGAGCCAGCACGCTCGGTTGAGTGGGTTTGTTATGTCCTGAATCTCGCGTGTTTTCGGAGACGGCTGAGGCACGACGGTACGATGACAATTTCTGGGGTTAAGTTTTGTGGTGCAGTCCTTGGAGCTTACCTACGTTTCAGTGTCACCTATGTCGCGTTAACCGAGACCGATGAAGATGCCCTGATGGAAGCGACGAAACGCCAGCACTTTCAAAACCTTCGCAAAGCCACGCTCGAAAACGAGTGTGGACATTCTTGATGGTAGGGACAGGGTGCCCCCACGATGCAGCCGAACACATTTGGACACCTTTGACGCGCTTAGAACGCTCGTTTGTGAGCGGGTTTCTGTGTCACGATGCTCACACCTTTGAGCATGTCTGAGGTAGGCTTTGGTTTTCAAGACACGAGGTTTTGTGACTTGCAAACAGAACAGTGGAATATTTGCCATCCGGGGCCGGAAATGGAAACTGGTTGCTGGCAATGAAAGTGGAGGCCGTGAGCCGCCCACGGGAAATACATTCGACGCCCCCCCGCCGAATGCTAGCGTTCTCGGAACTGCTCCTGCTGAACAGACAAATCTCTTGGACGCCGAATCCGAAGTGTCTGCTCAGTTGAAACGTGAGTTGCTCAGGGTCGAGGGTAAAGACTCAATTCCATCGATCCCGTTGAAGTGGTACCGATTCGGCGCGTGAGTGTGGTTAATTCTTCGCGGATAACGTTTACAATGATGGGCTGGTCAGGTGGATGTTCGCAAACCGTTCACGTTTACAATACTCGCTTCTCGTAAACTCTCCCTAAGGTGCAATTCGCTGATGTTCATGATTCAAGATACCCGGTTTTCGCGTGTACTCGTGCTCCTTGCTTTAGCTACATTCGGCAGTGAAATAGGGCAGGCTAAGAACTGGGGCCATTGGCGAGGAGACGGCGGTAATAGCGTTTCCAACGATGCAACGCCACCTAAAAGCTGGGGCCCAACGCAGAACATGAAATGGAAAACAGTGGTTCCCGGTCGAGGTTCGAGTTCGCCGGTTGTTTGGAATGACCAAGTGTTTGTGACCAGCGCAGTGCCCACTTCGAATGCGTCTTATGAGTTCACGGTGTTCTGTTTTGATCGAAAAACGGGGCAACAAGACTGGAAAAAGGTAGCCACGGTAGGGCAGCCACATGAAGGCACCCACAGCACCAACGGGTTTGCGTCTGCCTCGCCCTGCACTGATGGCGAGCATGTGTACGCCCAATTCGGATCGCGTGGGTTGTACTGCTACACGCTTGAAGGTCAGTTAGTGTGGAGCCGGTCAGATTTCCCCCAGATGACCATGCGAGGAACTTTTGGTGAAGGGTCTTCACCAACACTTGCAGGCGATTTGTTAATTGTCCCCTGCGATCACGAGGGTCAATCCGCGCTCTACGCTATCAACAAAACAACGGGCAAAACGGTCTGGGAGACGAGACGTGATGAACCCAGTTGCTGGGCAACGCCGTTTGTGGCTGAGTTCAATGGAAAAACACAGATCGTTATGAACGGGCAAAACTTTGCGAGGGCTTACGACGCCGAGACCGGCAAAGAACTTTGGAGGTGTGGCGGTCAAACACAACGCCCCGTTGCGTGCGCAGTCGGCGCTGACGGAGTCGTTTACGTCGGCAGTGGTTTTCGCGGATCTTTCCTTGGGGCATTTCGAACGAGCGAACGGGGTGATATCGAATCGAGCGATGCGGTTCTCTGGAGCGTGGCCCGGGATACCCCCGATATCGCGTCACCACTCCTCTCTCAAGGTCGCCTCTACTACCACAAAGGCAAGACGGGAATGTTGACCTGCTTGGATGCGAAGACCGGTACACCCCATTACACCACCACCCGTATTCCAGGAATCAAATCAACCTACGCATCACCCGTTGCGGCGAACGGGTATGTATATGTCACAGGTCGTGGTGGAACCACAGTGGTGTTGAAAGATTCGAACAAGTTCGAAATCGTGTCTAACAACACAGTCGGCGAACCCGTCGATTCAACCCCCGCTCTCGACGGAAGTGAACTATTCATTCGCGGGCAAAAGCACCTGTTTTGCATTTCCGACTAGTGTTCGAACTCGCCTTTGCCCTTCCTCCCCACCCTGCATGTTGAAATCAGATGAAAAACCCCCGTTCCGCTTTTGCGATTTTCGCATCGCTTGCACTTGCTATTGCCGGATCCATTGTCGCCGAAGCCCAACGGCGCGGCACACGAAAAGGTGGCCGCAATAGCGGGCAGCAGTCTTTAAAAGAGCCCTTTCGGGGTGTCTCGGCGAATGACAAGATACAGAAGGGCCTGTTCAAGATTGAATCAACTGGCGTCACAACCAAGCCTGTCGTCGAGGCGGCCAAGGCATTCCTGGCTGGGATTTCTCCTGAGCAGCGCGAACGTACTTCGTTCGAGGTTGATGACATCGAATGGAGAAGCTGGGACAACAGGCACTTTTACAAGCGCAAGGGCGTTGGCTTTGATGAGATGGACGCGAAGCAAAGAGGCCTTGCGTTTGGACTGCTGCAGGCCAGTCTGAGTGCGAAGGGGCTCAAGCTCTCGAAAGACATCATGAAATTGAATGGAACGCTAGCCGAGCTCGCAGATAATTTTGATGAGTACGGAGAATGGCTGTACTGGATTACTGTGATGGGTGAACCATCCGACACGAAGCCCTGGGGATGGCAAATCGATGGGCATCACTTGATCATCAACTATTTTGTTTTGGGTGACCAAGTCGTCATGTCACCGGTTTTTATCGGTAGCGAGCCGGTTCATGCAACTTCTGGCAAGTTCAAAGGAACTATTGTCATGCAAGAGCAACAAAACGCTGGCGAGGCGTTCATGCGATCTCTGAGTAAAAAGCAACAAGCCGAGGCGACTTTGACAAAAATCAAAGACCAGAACAACGCGGTTTCGCAGGCATACAAAGATAACATCAACCTAGACTATGCCGGGCTACGCGCTGACCAACTATCAGAGTCGCAACAGAAAGGCTTGCTCGCGCTGGTCAAGACCTTTGTTGGAACCATGTCAGACGGCCATGCACGAATCAAAATGGATGAAGTAAAACAACATCTCGACCAAACTTACTTTGCCTGGGTTGGAGGTGTTGGCCCTCAAGCCGTGTTCTACTATCGGGTGCACAGCCCTGTCCTTTTGATCGAATTTGACCATGAACGGCGCGTTGCTCCCTTTCGTTCGGCGACGCCAACACGTGATCACATCCATGCGGTGCTGCGAACGCCAAACGGAAATGATTATGGCAAGGACTTGCTACGCCAGCACATCCAACAGCACCACAGTGATGATGGTCACTCGCATAACAGGTTGGGCAACTAAATTCTGCACGACCCATTCCGAGCACGACTTTCTTCCGGAATTGCCTCTCTGTCGCAGGAAACACACGCGAATCATGATCGCGATTCACACGCGGCATAGGCGTTTGCCTGTGGTGCCTCCGAGGCATTTTTGTCGTTTTGATGCACGGCTCAGCATGTTCTTCGATTCCAAGCCGCAAACACCACGAAGCTCACGAACGTGCTGAGTCAGCGTTGGGCGTGTCGGGTGACATTTCGTGAAGGAATGTGGGGAGGACTCCCAAGTAGCAATTGCAATGCGCACAGACTGGTGTGTTCTCAGCTACTGCGGTACCACACCTCGGACAGGGACGCTCTGTCTTCGCCCGCCGCTTCGGTGCGGGCGGGACCGCGTCCATCGAGCCGAGGATACGCATCACACCCGTGTCCGTCACCTCTTTCGCCTCAACGGCGGCGGAGGGCTTGAACGTCAATGCGAACACGAACCCGACGTCACACCGGGGGCACTTCACAGTTTTGCCCACGAGGTTTGCATTGCCTCGTACTTTGTGTCCGGAAGGGCACACCGCTGTGACTTTTTGATTGGTTGGCTGTAACATCACGGTTCCTTTATATGCTGTGCAATCTTGTGCACCCAGTTGGTCGCGCTCCATCGCTTTACCGAGTATCAGCGACTCGGTCCTGTCCTGTTGAACAACCCGTCGCCTGCAAGGTTCCGAAAATTTGCAGCCCATTAAGTTAGTTGCTGCGAAACGCGTCAAGCTGACGCCCGGTTGGAAGGTGAGCACGGATCGTCCCCCGTTGCGGGAATGTTATCAATGTGGCAAGTGTTTGTTGTTCTGAAATTTCGTCGTGTTGGCTAGGACGTCAGGTTTTGTATCAACTGCCGCAAAAACGTTACGAAGCGTTACTGCCGTGAAACTGTTGACGCGGTCTTATCCGGGGACCAGAAACCGCAGTTCACTAGCGTTAGCAGTGACTGAGTGAAAATGGCGAAGATAAGAATCAAAGTGAACTTTGAACGCCACGAGAACAGCACAGACTGCGCATCTCGAAAGACTGTGCATCTTGGCGAATATCTTTCAGGTGCAGGCAACAGACGTAAGCAACTGCCGGCCAACTTCATGGACGTCGTTGTTTTGGGTGACGAGCTCGTGTGGCATTGCTTGCTTGGGGTTGAGTTCTTTGTGTTTCGATACGTACATTCTGACGAGCATACTTAAGCACCGCTGGAATAAACATGAGAACACTCAAACGTCGCCTTGGAGGAACCCTAGGTGTTTGTTTCAATTGGTGTCGTTTTGGGTTGATCCCGACTTGCGCAGTGTAGCGCCCCAAGACCCCATGCAAGATCGCTGCAGTCGATTTGCGTGATCTCTGCTCCAGTGAGTTCACGAAGAAGGCTTGCAGCGTAATCGTCTTCTGGCGAATGAAACTTGGGTACAAGCAAACGATCAGGACCTAGACGCAGAAAGTTGCAGTAACTTTGCGGGACAGCCTGACCGTTGATACGACGAATCGCAGGTGCCGGCAACTGATGAATTTCTGGCCGCGGTGAACTGGTTTCTGCCCAAGCTTTCAGTTGCAGCAGATTGTTGCTGAGCCCACGTGTGTGCTTGTCCTGTGGGTGGTTGGATACACAGACGACGATATTTTCAACGTCGATGAAGCGGGCAAGTTGATCAATGTGTCCATCGGTGTCATCTCCCTCCAAAGCACCACCGTCGAGCCAAACAACTTCGGTCACGCCGGTGAGGCGGTGAAGTTCTTGCCCAACTTGGGCTTCGTCGCGGCCAGGATTTCGATTTTTGGCGAGCAAGCAGTTTGCGGTGGTCAATAAGCGGCCGCCACCATCGAATTCTAACGCCCCACCTTCGACCACTAATTCACTACTAGCGACCGGTAATTGCAATTCATTACCGATTGTTTTACACACAGCGGCATCCGAATCCCAAGGTGGATACTTGCCTCCCCAAGCGTTGTATTGCCAGTCAACGAGGCTGAGGTGCGTGTCTGAGTCACTCAGAACAAACGTTGGCCCGTAATCTCTTACCCAGCAATCATTGGTCGGAATATCAATCAGTTCGATGTTACCTTGCGCTCCGAGCAAGTTAACACAGTCACGGGCGAGTTCTGTATGAGCAAGCACTCGCACTGGCAGAGATTCCGCAATGAGTTTCACCCACGTTGCGAAGAATTCAGGAATCGCCTCGAAGCGTCCAGGCCAAGTGTCTTGATTGTGGGGCCAGGAAATCCAAACGCACTCTTGCGGTTCCCATTCAGCGGGCACTCGTCGATCAGCGCCGAAAGCGACCGGTACGCCCGGTATGCGCTCCGGATTCATTAGCGTTTACGTTGAGCGAACAGCCATTCAAACACATCAGCTCGCTTGAATGTCTGTGCCCAACTGTTGTGCCCAACCCCCGGATACTCGGTATATCGCAGTTCAGGAGCATGTCCGGATTTTGTCAACGCTACGACCATTTCCCTCGCTCGCGAGATAGGAACGACGGTATCGTTCTGACCATGCAGTGCCCAAATCGGAATTCCCTGATAGTCAGCTGCCCACGTGGGATCCCCGCCACCGCAAACTTCCAGCATCGCGGCAAACCGACGTGGCTTTGTGGCTGCGGCGTACCAAGAGCCTTGGCCCCCCATCGATAAACCCGTCACATAGACTTTGGCCGGATCGACGGGAAGTTTCTTCACAAGTGAATCGACCAGCTCTAGTGCAGCCTTCATCGGCTTGGATGGTGCCTTGTCAAACTCACCGCTTCCGGATGGCAAATCCCAAGGTGATTCCACCCATCGCTGTTCTTCGGGGCATTGCGGAAAGACAACGAATGCGGGGAACTGCTCCATTCGTTTTGGGCTGGCGAAGTCAGCTGCCGCGTGCACCAGTTGTTTCCGATTGTCGGTCCCTCTTTCGCCAGCGCCATGCAAAAAAAGCACGAGAGGGTACTGTTTTCCCTGAACAACGTTGACAGGTGCCAAGATTCGATAGGGAATTTGATTCCCGCTCGGTCCGGAAAAGAGTTCCGCCGAGTATTTCGCTACCACTGCGTCATTTACCTGAGCCCTCAGATGAGGCACCCGTGCTATCCCTATGACCGCCAAAAGTGCCAGAACCGAGAAAATTGATTTTGGCATGTGTGAACGCTCGTGCATCGGAATAACTTATTCGGGCTTAATTTCTTCCTTAACCTTTTGCACAAAGTGTGGGGATTTCCCACCTTTGCTGAGCTCGACAGCTCTTTTTTCGGCTTCTTTTTTCTGGTCGAATTCGAACACGGCAACCCGCTTCAGATTCTGACTAAAGACGCCCCAATACAATCGCAGCCGAACTTCGGCAGCAACCTTCTTTTTCCGCTTCGTAGCCTTTTTAGCGGCTTTTTTCTTCTTTGCGGTAGCCTGTTTTTCTGCGGCTTCTGCTTCGGCAGCTTTCGCCTTCCGATTGACGACCTTTCGGGCCATGGAGCAAGCGGGGGTTTAGAGGGGTGGAAAAAACGTTGAAAATCGCAAACCAGAGCCTAACATGCCACGGGGTTGTCTGTCAGGGGGAGTTAGGTCCGCATTCTCACGTCAGAACTAAAAAAGGATCGCTATTCGCAGAGAGCGAAGTTGCGTATGCTGTTTGGGACAGAGTGTTCCGTCGGAAGCGTCAGGAAATAACGTCGACGCGTGAAACGTTCTTAGTTTAGGGTTCGTCTTTTGTGACGATGTCCAATTCAACGGAGGAGATTCAGAAGATGCAGGTCAATGTTTCAGCTAGGCACGGTAGTTTGCAGCCAGGGGATCAGGAGTTGCTTGTCGAAAAAGCAGAAAAGCTCCGGCGGCTGTTCGATCGCATCAACGCAATCGACGTTACTGTCGATCTGAAACAGCTCGATAAGCCATCAGTTGAGATCCAGGTTTCGGCCGAGCACGCCGATGACTGTGTAGCAACAGCCGAAGCGAGTACCGTGATTGCGGCACTCGACACTGCAATCCCGAAGGTAGAGCAGCAGCTTCGAAGAATAAAAGAGAAGAAAACTGGCCATCGGGCCACGGGGCACAAACACATCGATACATCGGCCGCTGAAGACGAGTGAGACATCCGCGGCACAACCGTGCCGGCGGTTACTCGCCTTCTGCGACCTTAACCATTTTTATTCCCGCCAGCTGTCACATCCAAGTGCAGTCGCTCGTCGCCACGGGGGTATCAACCTCGTCCTTCGTTTTAACGGAGGACCCTCGGGTTGTTCCAACGCGACTGACCGAGCCCCTCAAGCTTGGCTGAGACAGGCGGTTAGCTAACAACGAGATTTCCAAACAAGGAATCGCACTCAAATGAAGTTCGCAGATTTTATTACGACCAAGGCAATTCGCGCCGAATTAAAGGCTCAAACTAAAGAAGGCGTTATTGAGGAGCTTGTACAAGCTCTTCTTGACTCCGGCGACGTGGATGCCGATCAGCGTGAAGACATCATCGCATCAATCATGAAGCGAGAGGAGCTGGGCAGCACGGGCATTGGTCGAGGCGTCGCTGTCCCTCATACGAAACACCCCAGTGTTCAAAAATTAGTGGGCACCGTCGGAGTCAGTGAAGAAGGCGTTGACTTTGAATCCCTGGACGGAGAACGAGTTCAGCTCTTCTTTTTGCTGATCAGCCCTCCAGAGCGTCCCGGGGATCACCTTCGCGCCCTCGAGAACATTTCCCGACAGTTGCGAGATGAAACGTTTTGTCGCTTCCTGAAGCAAAGCAAGACGCCTGTCGACATCAATCAATTGTTGCAAGAAGCAGATGACAACCAGTTCGTATCTGGCTAAATGAATAAGAACCTACCCACTCGAACTGTCACCGTACGCAACCCTCAGGGTTTGCACGCCCGTCCTGCGGACCTTCTGGTCCGTATGGCGTCCGCCTATCAGTCAGACATTCTGATTGGCAGGGATGGTGAATTGGTCGATTGCAAAAGTATCCTCTCGCTACTCACCTTGGGTGCTGCCCAGGGGACTGTGCTGTCTGTTTCAGCAGATGGTGGTGACGCTGAGGATGCGCTCAACGCAATTGAGGAACTGTTTGAGGCGGGTTTTGATGACACAACTGAAGTGCCGGGAACGGAGTCAGCACTAGACGGCTGACTGACTGACCTCGGCCAGATTACCAGGCATGTGGTCTTAGCCACACGCACTGGAGCGTAGGATTCGTGCGTTCGAATCCGGTGAAGAACATAAATCACAACCAACGAACAATGACGGATCGCACCCCACGTACTCGCTGCCGCTCACGCGGTCTTGGAGTAACGCCAAGCAATTGTTGATGAAACACACTTTATCTTCATTGTTGGTGGGTACCTCCCGTGAGAACCGTTCCGTCGCACGACGATGGTCGAACTTCAAGGTATTCCTGTTTCGCCGGGAGTCGCTATTGGCCCAGCATTAGTGCTGGACGCCGATGGTTATCGCATTTCCCGGACGCTTATCGCCGCTGATCAAGCGGGCGAGGAATATGCGCGTCTGCGTTTAGCCGTTGACGCAGTGGCGAAGCAGATCGAAGCCAATCGGCTCGAAACAAGCGCGGTTGCTGGCGATGAGACTGGCGACATTTTTTCTGCCCAAATGCAGATGTTGAACGACCCGCGTTTGCATGGCGAACTGCGGCGGCGCATCACGACCGATCATCATGCTGCGGGATATGCGGTCAACCGCGTTTTACGAAATTACGCCCTGGCACTACGGCGTCTAGAGAACCCCATGCTCGCCGAACGGGCTGAGGATGTGTTGGATATCGAAAAACAGTTGCTGCTGCATTTGGGCGCTGTCACCGAGCAACCACTTACTGATCTGACGGAACCCGTGGTCATTCTTTCGCACAATCTTTCGCCCAGCGAGACTGCGAATCTCGACCGGCGTTACGTGCAAGGTTTCTGCACCGAAGTTGGCGGCTCGGGTGGCCATACCGCAATCGTCGCAAAAGGGCTTGAACTGCCTGCAGTCGTAGGTATCGGCACGTTTCTTGATTCCGTTGTTAACGGAACCCGCGTGATTGTCGACGGAGATCGCGGGAAAATCATCCTCGATCCTGACGAAAGCACACTGGCGAGCTATCAGCAGCGTATCGAACAAAGTCAAACCCTCAGTGCTCAGTTAGCCGAGTTGCGTGATCTGCCCGCTGAGA
>CAXGRW010000110.1:0-11019 GCA_964012125.1 uncultured Rhodopirellula sp. | reverse complement strand
TAAGCACCGAAAGTATCTTTGCACCTTCCCACTAGCTGAACGCATTTCTGCTATAGCAAAAAGAGCTACCAACCCATCGCAATGGCCACTGTACCAGCCTGCCTAAACGCTGCCAGGGCAGTGACCAGCTAACGATAAAGCTCGGCGGCGGCGCATCAACAGAGTTAGAGGGATCAGACTTGCCATGATGACAACGGTAGCCGGCTCTGGCACTGCAGCGGGACCCGCTGATGTGAAGGCTGTGACATCTGAAAAAGTTTTCCCAAACCGAATCTCATCCAGAGCCCCAAGATCGCTTGTGTGGTAGACAGCAATTTTTGGGACCTTGTCAAACTCTTTGATTGCTCCGGAATAGAAGATGGATGCATCCGCAACACCGGGTTGCACATCCAAAACTGGATTGTGCCACACATTCAATTGACTGAATTTGTCTTGAGACTGGTCATACAATGCACGCCCAACGAAAAGTGAGCACTCAGTCAAGCTAACAAGCCCCCCACCGCTAAGTTGTGTCTTGTCTGCATCATAGAGACCAAAATTAGCGCTGGTTACATCTTTAGCACCTTGGCCGATATAGAACGATTCATTGATGCCAAGTGATACCGTCTCATTTCCAGATGCACCTCTAATCAACAGGCTAAACCAGAAGGTGTCGATAAGCTCCATCTGAAAGTCACGCACAGCTTCTACTTGCGTCGACCCTGTGCTTAAGCGTGTCGACGCGTTACCCGCAACCTGAAGGGCGTTTCCGTTCCCGTCTGCGTAAACGAGCCCGTAAGTAGTTGTTTCAAGTGGGTCGGAGCCCCAAGCTTGCTTCCAACCAGCGCCGCCAGTACCCGGTTGAGTCCCCGGCGTGTAATCAAACGACTCGTAAACCATCAGCCCGGCATTCGCGTTGTCCAGCAGCATCACCATCACAAGCAATGAAACTGAGATCGGGAATCGCATGATTCATCCAACTTTGATAATGCAGCATGACAGCAGGCAGTAACCACACAGAAACGTCAACCATGAAATGGTCTGCTGCGGGTCTTAGGGAATTTCACAACGTACGCGTGTCACCACTCCGCAAACTTGGCTCGCAAATGACACGCGATGCAGCAAGAGGCTAACTACATCTTCGCGCACGTAAAGAAGCATTTGCATTCACGCCCGCCAGTTAGGACAAATAGCCATCAACATCCAACACTTTAGCCGCCTCGCCCCCCCCACAATCATGGATAAGCCTGCTTCTTCTAGCGGACCGCACGATAGTAAGAGAGGACTAATCCGTGCGATCAGGTGACGCGTTGGATTGATTGGGTTCTTTCCTGACGGTAGACGCTTTTGACTACGATGCTGTGCTTTTAGCACGGCATCACGGTAACAAATCAGAACACCGTGTCTTTCCCTTGAAACCCCATCTAACAGTAATTTGCTGGTTTCCCTGCGATCGCACAAAACGCAGCACCCGTCAACGAAAGCCAAGCAACTCTTGACTGCATTTTATACTCACATGCACACCAACTTCGAGTGAGGAACACTATGTTTGGCTTTGGAAATCGTGAAGACAAGTTGCAGGAAAAGTATTCGAGCTTGATGCAGGAAGCCTACGAACTTTCGACCGTGAACAGGAAGAAGAGCGACCTCAAGCGCGCGGAGGCTGAGGAAATAGGCAGACAACTGGAAAAGCTCAAAGCCAGCACCTAAGAACCGTCTGGTGTAATTCACACAGGCCCATGCACGGCGTTCAGGCGTCTTGGAGTGTTAAATGTCGTATGCTCGTTCTCGGCTTTGGCTTGGCATATCAGGCGTAGGTCTGATCGTGTTACTCAGTCTTGGGTGCCTCGCACTCGAGGCACCGCAAAAGTTTTTGCCAAGCGATACGACATGGAGCATTGTTGATTGTGTTGCTCTTGGCGTGGTGTTTGTGGCACTGATCGTAGGCATGGTGCCGCTGGATCTGCTGGGAGGTTACGTGTTGCCCAACCGGGCTGGCCGCAATGTCGTGAGCGCGAAGAAGTTCGTCGCCAGTTGGTTTCGGGGCGTCGTCGTCCAGGCCGGATTTTTCTTTGCAGCGAGTCTTTTCTTATTGCTGCTGGGCAGATGGTACGGTGCACTGGGTGCCTCCGTCGGAGTCACCATTTTATGTGTGCTGCTCGTCGCGTTTCAGTTGCGTCTTGGACGGATGGCCGGCTCGCTTCGGACGATCAAAGATCTGGGTCCAGCAGATCGTGAGCGATTGTTGGCAGCGACTCGTATCACTGCGGCACATGGCTGGGCCGCACGTGACTTAGTACTCTTGAGCAACCAAGACCCGGGGTTCACGGGCGGGGTCGTCGGGCTTCCGGGGCAGGAGAAAATTGTCTTGCCCGCTGGGATGCTAAATCGGCTGTCTTCCGACGAGCTTGCGGCCACGATCGCGCGGCGGCTAGAGGCGACCGACGACGGCAGCCGGACCCGAGGTCTACTCGTGGCATTCGTCTGGGTTCTTCTTGGATTCAACTTATCAGCGATGCTTCCTGGTGCAGGCGTCGCAAGTGTGGCCGCACTAGCAACGACTTGCCTCGGATTCACGCTGTGGACGTTTCTAGGGTTGTTGATACTACCAAGTCTAAGCCGCCAAGCTTCCTTTGCCATCGACAGCAGAGTGGTTGATCGCGGCGTGTCAGCTCAATCTCTTACCCGCTCGGTGAGTAAGTTTGACCAACTCCAAGACGATGAACCGGCGCGAGGGCCAGTGATCGAAACTCTTTTCCACCCCGTGCCCAGCGTGTCTCGAAGGCAAGGGCAAACGCACACATCTACCCCAATCGCGTGGCATGCGGCGCGGATGACGCTCTTTCTGTCATGGGCTTGCATGGGAACGTTAGTGCGTGCCGTGCACTGCAATGTTGGGCGTCCGGAACTTTGGGTAATGTACCCTACCGATTGAAGCCGGTCCGACGCACCACGTACCTCGGAAGTATGTTGCCTGGTGGCTCTTTGCGAGCAGACACACACGAATCACTGACGAAAGCGATGCTGATGCACTCTCCGCCGAGGGTTCCTCACTTAGGCGAAATTTGCTGTGGCAGCTTGGGGTTTGCTTTGAAGAACGAAAAAATGCCGTCGAAATGTTGCCATGCGAGAAAGACATGTCCGCCATTTTTGACTTCAATGTATTCATGCTTCATCCCCAGCTCCTTCATCTTGTCGACCCATCGTCGCGTTTGCTGAACAGAAACCAGCCGGTCCTGATCACCCTGCACCACGTAAGCGGGGATATCCTTGGCCGTTGCCAACCGATCACGGTTCCCATAAGCAGCTGGCGCGATAACTGCAATCGCAGCCCACATCTGGGGATAGGTCATTGCCAAGTGCATTGAGCCACCTCCGCCCATTGAATGCCCGAAAAGATAAATTCGCTCAGGGTCAATCTGAAAATTCTTGCGTGTTAATTTCAGAACCTCCATCACATCCTGTTCGCTGAGTTCCCCAAGATTCCTGGGCTCGGACCCCCTACCTCCTCCTTTTCCACGACTTCCGTACCAACCCCGAGCGTTGTAGCCCATTGGTGCAACTAAAATATACTCTTCATTATCGGCATATTTGGTTAGACCGGGATAAGCAAGGATCTGCCCGGGGCTACCATTCAAACCATGCAACACGACTACCAACGGATAGGTTTTGGACTTATTAAAACTCTTAGGTAAGTAAAGGCCATAGAACAGACGTTTTTTCCCCATCTCAAATTCGTAAGTGGGAAAAATAATACGCCCCGTTTTGAATCTTGCATTCCTATCATCACCAATCTGAACAGTAGACTCAGCGTCTTTCTTGAGCTCAGAGTTGGCATTTTCTTTGGTACCAGAAGCAGCATCACTCGCTTTGGTGCTGGCAACCGCGGGTTTCCCTGCCCCGCCAACTTGTCCGGATGAATCCCCTTCCTGATCTTTTGATTGCTGTGGTGCGTTTGTAACCGATTGGGCAATGCATCGCTCAGGCAGGGCAAGCGTTACCAGAAAGGTCGTCACCAAGAATACAGCCGGGACGAACAAACTGCAGAAGTTACGCATCGAAACTAATCCTTAAAATATGAGGTGCGGCTACAGCATATCCTCCCAATAGACAAGCATGCCGCTCACGTTACAACACTTTACTCCTAACGTGTCTACAAGGTTTCAACTATTTTCCATCATCGCCGCAGGTTGCTTCTTTTCCACCCGAGTACCCCCTTGGTAACTGCGTTGTTTACGCCCGAACGGCAACCCCGCGATTGTGAGCGCAGGAGTCGCAGTTCATACAATTCCACGCGGATTTCCGACGGTGCTACGTCTAAACTGATCGCCGCGTCTTTGCTGTTCGCCGCAGCTCTCCCGCTTGCCGTCGCTACCGATAACCGGGCAGGATTTCCAGCCTGTTGATCTGGCAGAGCGTTCTCTTGAGGCGTCTTGTGAATGCTCTGGGAAATATCCCAAAACTCAAGAGAATCGTCAGACGCATCCTCCTAAATCTCGTTGCTTCGAGTTCTGAACGCCGCAAAAACACTTCGAGACACAAACCGGGGGGTGTTCTTGAAGCATTTTTTCTCATAACAAAGAAGTGGGGAGTGGTGAACTACAGACATCCGGCGAGCAATCTTCCTGCTTCGGACGCCATCGTAGTCTCAGTTCATCGTTCCACCCGTTTCGACACGAATCGCATCGATGCTAATCCGCTTAGACCGCACCTAGCCGGTGAGCGCGCCGCAGGCATCATGTGATCCCACTCATCACAAACAAATATCGGATATTCAAGCATGAAACCTCTGTCATTGGCACTAATGGTCGGTTGTCTTTTGGCCATTGAATGCTCAGCACAAATTGCTGATTCGATCTATCACGGTGGAACCATCCTCACCATGGCGGAAAGCCAACCGGTTGTTGGCGCGGTCGCCGTTCGTGATGGAAAGATCATTGCAACAGGGAGCAAACAGGCAGTGCTAAGCACGCGGGGGGAAACCACGCGTTTGATTGACCTGAAAGGGCAAACCATGCTGCCTGGTTTTGTTGATGCACATGGACACGTGATGGGTGGTGGATTACAGGCATTGTCAGCGAATGTCTTATCACCACCAGATGGTCCTGCGACTGACATTGCGACCTTGAAGCGGACCGTCAAGGAATGGATGGATGCGAACAAAACTGCGGTTGAGAAAATTAAGTTAGTGATCGGCTTTGGCTATGACAATGCGCAACTGACGGAGTTGCGTCATCCCAATCGCAAAGACCTTGATGGAATCACCAATGACATTCCCATCGTCCTGATCCATCAATCCGGCCACATCATTGCTTGTAACAGTGCCGCCCTTGATGCGGGTGGGATCAACGCGGACAGCCCAAATCCTGAGGGTGGAGTCATCCAAAGATTTGCTGGCGGTCAGGAGCCCAACGGTGTCCTAGAAGAAACAGCGGCTTTCCCACTATTGATTAAGCTGCTAGGCCGCATCGGACCGGAGAACGCCGAAGTTTTCATCGACGCCGGTGCCAAGCTTTGGGCAAGCTTTGGTTACACCACCGCCCAAGATGGCCGAACCATGCCCGGAGCTCTGAAGACCCTGCGTTCCTTTGCTGACGCAGGGAATCTCAAGATTGATATCGTTAGCTATCCGGACATACTCGTAAATCGGGACATCATCAAGCAACAGGCAAGCCGCACCTACAAGAATCGCCTTCGTGTCGGCGGCGCAAAGCTTACAATCGATGGCTCACCCCAAGGTTTCACTGCATGGAGAGACCGCCCTTACTACAAACCCGTTGGAAATTATCCTCCGGGTTATGTTGGCTACGCTGCCGCAAGTGCCGAGCAAGTGGGGGATGCGATTGACTGGGCATACGAGAATGGAATCCAAATCCTGACTCATTCCAACGGTGAGGCAGCATCAGATCAACTCATTTCATTCATTGACGCCGCTCAACTAAAGCACAAAGCCAAAGAGATACGGCCTGTGCTTATTCACGGACAGTTTCTCCGCGAAGACCAGATTGATTCGCTGAAGCGACTTGGTGTATTACCTTCGCTATTTCCAATGCATACTTTTTATTGGGGTGACTGGCACCGTGAACATACCGTTGGCCCAAAACTGTCCGACAATATTTCTCCGACCGGTTGGTGTGTCAGGCGTGGAATGAAATTCACAACGCATCACGATGCTCCTGTTGCTCTACCAGATTCCATGCGAGTTCTCGATGCGACCGTAACTCGCCGGTCACGCTCTGGTGACATCGTTGGGCCTGACCAGCGCGTCGACGTGATGACTGCACTGAAAGCAATGACGATCTGGCCAGCTTGGCAACATTTTGAAGAGCACCGCAAAGGAACCATCGAACTTGGCAAACTTGCCGACTTCGTGATACTCGACTTGAACCCACTCGAAGTTGATCCCGAGACACTTGACCAAATCAGCGTTACCGCGACGATCAAAGAGGGCGTTAAGATCTACGGAATCGCCGAATTCGGACAACTCCCCAACACCAAGAGTAGAGTGGCTCAAAACGCCAACACTCGAGCATTCACAAACGCTCTTGTTGCCCTCAACAACAGCGCACAGCCGCAGCGAACCAACGCGAACTCGCCGGAACAAAAAACAATTGTGCCGCCATGCCCCACATGCGTTTGTGGTCTCTTGAGCAACCTCGTCGACATTGCGTCCACAGCACCCACGGCAGAATAGCGTAATGGAACTCCCATTCACCGCACCAATGCATCAGGAGCACACCTGAACGGATAATCCCCATGGATGTAGGCACTGTCCGGACGCCTTGCCTTCGGACTAGGTCATTCGCTTATTTTGGCTTGCGAAAACAAGCGGAATCCATCTCTAGAGGGACATTCAGGGAGGGAGGATTACTTGGCGTTGGAATCATCTCGCCACTGGGCTAAGATATGGTATGGAAAAACATACATCATTACAGCGTCGTCGCACCGTCCTCAAGTCCGTCACCGGCTCCCTGTTGCTTCCATCTTTAGCCTCGTTCGCAACCGCCGGCGAGAGTTCGGGTGGGCCGACGAAAGCGGCTGAAACTGCTGCAGGACAACCACGAAGGTTTGTAGCTGTCGGCAATCTGCTCGGTTTTCAGCAAAAGCACTTTTTCCCAGAAGCTGCTGGCAAAGAGTATAAGGACACAACCCTGCTAAATCCGTTGAAGTCACAACGCGAGAAGTTGACGGTTTACCGCGGCCTTGACCACGGCCTCAGGGGGGGACACTTCGCCGTCCACACGTTCCTGTCAGGCGTCTTGCACCATGAATCAAAAAACCGCCACGATGGTAACGTGACTCTGGATCAATACCTTGCAGACTCGATCGGTGGGGCCACGCGTTTTCCCTCCCTCACCGTGGGTTCAGAAGGTGGGATCCATGGTGGATGCCAGCTGTCCTGGACAAGGTCCGGTGTCCGTGTCCCACCCATTACGGGACCAGCAGAATTATTCGAGAAGCTGTTTGTAGGCGATACTGCCACGCAACGGAAAAGGAAAGTGCGTGAGTCCCAACTGCAAGCCTCGATCCTGGATTCCGTAACTGCAGAAGCCGGCGACCTCTCCAAGAGAATTAACAGCGAGGACAAAAATAAGCTCGACGAATACTTCAGTTCAATCCGTGATGTGGAAAAGAGATTGCAGAATCGGAAAACGTGGACAGATCGACCGAAACCGGACGCACCATTTGAAAAGCCAGCAAACACCAACACGGTGGACGACCTGCCAATGCTGTACGAACTGATCGCGTTGGCATTGCAAACTGATTCGACACGCGTGGCAACCCTCGAGATTGGGGGCAGCTTCCTGCCGCAAAATCTGGGTATCAACAAGTCCTACCACAGCATGTCGCACCATGGTAACGACGAAGAAGTGATCGCGAATCTCATTGCTCTTGAGACCTACCAGCTAGAAGAATTCTCAAAGTTTCTTTCCCGCCTCTCCGCAATGAAATCGGAACAAGGTTCAGTGCTTGATTCAACTGCTGTCTTGTTCGGTAGTGGAATGGGGAATGGGAGTTCCCACACGAATACCGATCTTCCCATTATCCTCGCCGGCGGCGGATACGAGTCGGGAGAGTTTAAGAAAGTGGAATCCGAAGGTATTCGCAAAACGCCTCTCTGCAACCTGTTCGTTGACATTGCTCAACGCAGCGGGATCGAGACAGAATCGTTCGGAACCAGCACTGGGTCTTACTCGTGAGAATGAGCACCAGCGTCGTGGGA
Source organism: uncultured Rhodopirellula sp. (assembly GCA_964012125.1). GTDB lineage: Bacteria > Planctomycetota > Planctomycetia > Pirellulales > Pirellulaceae > Rubripirellula. The sequence goes on along the minus strand of CAXGRW010000110.1, from coordinate 2,816 downwards.
ATTTCTATCGGCGTGCTATGGCATGCAATGCGTAATCTTTGTCTCCGGCTGATTTCATCATGGCAACTTGCGGTGTGTGTTCTCACTTGCATGCACCCCGCATTGGCCGACGAATCTGCTCGGGACGGGAATGCAGCGGGTAAGGTTCAGGCAGGGCGATTCATTCAGCAATTCTGCAGTGATTGCCATGGAAACGGCACGGAAGAAGGCGAACGCACCTTCGACAACTTCACCCTCCCTCTCAAAACCGTGGATCAACTCATCACTGCAGATGAGATCATCGACCAGCTTACACTGAAACTGATGCCTCCACCCGATGCATCTCAACCATCAGCAGAGGAGCGTATCGCGATCCTTAACATGCTCCGCAAAGGCATTGCGGATGCTCGCGAAGCGTTCGAGTCGTCCGGGGGTCGAACCGTAATGCGTCGACTTTCGAATCGCGAATACGAAAATACTCTCGCGTCTTTGTTCAACCGTCGTGTTGATACATTGGGTCTCACTGCAAATTTCCCGAAAGATGGAACCACCAATCACATCGACACTATCGGTGATTCTTTAGTCACATCCGGATTCCTGATGGATGAGTATTTTCAAGCGGCTTCGCGGCTTGTTGACTTACGCTTGGGAACGCCAGCCACCGCTGAAACCACGTGGCATTTCACCGAGAATTTCAAGCAATACGAAGAGTTGGCTGGGTCCCACCAAAGCGTCCTCAAGAACAGGTTTTTGTGTCTATACGAACAACCCAATACAGACACGCGGCAAGGAGGCTACGGGCACATCGAAGATTTCCTTGAAGGTGTCCCCGTGTCGGGACTCTATGAAATCCAGTGCCTCACTCAAGCGATGCATCGTGACACCCATTATGATCCGAAAATATTCCGCATTGATTTTTCAGAGCCATTTCAGATTGGCATTGTGCCCGGTGACATCACAAAGGGGCACATTCATTACCCACAGCCCATTGAACCCGTATTGGCGACCGCTACGGTACCCGATCATCAGCCCGAGTGGCTTACCTTCCAGGTATGGCTCGAGGCGGGACAGACGCCTCGTTTTATCTTCCCCAACGGTCCGTATGAATCTCGTGCGTCGGTGATTGAGACGAACCGCCGCTACAAGAAGGAGTTCAAAAATCCCAAGGAGGGCGTTAGCAGAGCCACTCTTTTGCGTGAGGGAGCCCTGCCACACATAAGGATTGGCGAAATCAAAATCCGGGGTCCGCTGGCAGAACCCGGAGGTAGTAGAGAAGAGCTTGCCGTTTTTGGTTCGTCCGGGTTCAAACCTGATCGCGCGAAGGGCCAACTAACGGAGTTCGCCCGAAAAGCGTATCGAAGACCGCTTACCGACACTGATACCCAACGCATTCATCAGTTTTTTGACAAGCTGGTTGCACAGGAAATGCCGCCGCGCGACGCAGCGTTATCAACCGTCAAGATGATCCTATGCTCGCCCTCTTTTTTGTATTTCAGCGAAATCACAGAAGAGTCCGAGACCACGCTTCATCCACATGACCTGGCAACCCGGCTTTCCTACGCGTTGTGGGCCGCGCCACCGGACAAGCAACTGTTCCAAAACGCTAACGATAACGCTCTGAAAACAAAGCGTCAGATAACCGAGCAAATTGAGCGTCTGCTCAACGATCCCCGTTCGACGGCATTCGTATCCGGCTTTCTTGACAGTTGGCTCAATTTGCGAGATCTGGGTGATCAGCCGCCACCTCGAAAAACAGCAAACTCGTTTTACGCTGAGAACCTTCCCCGCTCAATGAAACGAGAAACGCAGCTAGTATTCCAAGACGTATTGGAACGAAATGGGTCCATCATGGAATTCCTGGATTCGGACTACACATTCGTTGACAAGCCGCTTGCGAAGCTCTATCAGCTACCGATTCTCGATACCATTCGTCAGTCCGATGGTTTTCAATGGGTTGATCTCAGCGAGAACCAGCGGCGTGGAGGACTGCTTGGGATGGCCAGCGTTTTGACGGTTAGCGCCAACGGCGTTGATACATCTCCCGTAACCAGAGGTGCCTGGATTCTCGAAAACATTCTCGGCACTACACCACCTCCACCCCCGGATGAAGTTCCCTCAATCGATGCTGACGTAAGTAGCGCCACCACGATCCGCGAAAAACTTGCCATTCACCGTGAAGACCAAGCTTGCAACTTGTGCCATCGAAATATTGATCCACTCGGTTTTCCATTAGAACACTTCGACCCTATTGGCCGCTGGCGGTCCAAATATCCCGGTTCGAAGCGCGAACCGAAGCGCTTGCCCATCGATCCCTCAGGAAAACTGACAACAGGGGAGAAATTTGCTAATTTCGCTGAATTCAAAAACGTCCTCATCAAATCCCGCGGTGACACGTTTGCACGAAGCTTAATCGAATCGCTTCTTGCCTATTCAACTGGAAGAAAAATGGAGAGACTGGACCAGTACGAAATTGATGACATTCTCAAACGAGTCAAAACCGACAATTATGGCCTGAGGACAGCAGTCACCGAAGTGCTTTGCAGTGACATCTTTCGCTCCCGCTAGACCCGTGTTTGGTCCCGACTCTCGCTCTGTGTCGTTCCAAAGCCGAAAGTTCGTACTCCATACGCTGCTCTCCGAACTAGTTATCATATCCGTCGCGATGTCCTGTGCGGAATTACTGAGATCGACAGACATTCTTGGAGTTCCAACCACTTCGCTGACGCTGTTGCCGAGATCTGCGCAAGGTGTTCGCGGCTCTTCTGTAACGTTCAAGAATTCTGGCTACTACCCATTACCGTGCAGATTCCACATCACCGAACGGCAGCAGCGATGAG